>CAMARL010000134.1 GCA_945860325.1 Spirosoma fluviale
TTTTTAATGTAATATTTTCTTGGGGTCCAACATTCATCCATGGGTCCGCCAGTTGATTTTTGCCCTTTATGGCGCCAATCTCCGTCTTTAAAAGAATAAGTAAACTCCACACTTTTGCCAATGCTTGAAGCGGCTTTGGTAAAAAACTCAATCGTTTCCACGTATTTCCCATCCGCTGAAGTCGTATACGTACCACCACCTGTGCCAAAAAACTCCTTGTTTTTTACATTAAAGGCAATCCATTGGAAATGATTTCCCGTTAAAATCTTCATGGTCCGACGCGGATAAAAGGGGCTCGGCCTTTTGGAAACAACATCATTAGTATAATTACCTGAGATGATCCATTCGCCTAGCAATGCCCCCGGCGAACCTGCATCTAGTTTTTTAAGCGCTTGGGTAAACAAACCTAATCGCAATTCACTCTTCGAAATCCGAATACTTGTTTTGAATTCCTTGCCCACTTTCGAAGTATCCGTGGAAGACCATTCATAGGTCAGTACCAGTTCATTCCCATCTTTGCGCCAGGTTCCTCCCTCGCTTCCCAAGAATTTCTTATCTGCGATGTGGTAACGATTCAAACTAAATATATTTTCTGTCAATAAAACAGTGATTTTAGCACTTGCATCCTCTAAGCCCCAAGCACCGAGGAAGGGTGCTTGTTGGCCTAAAGAAAGCAAAGGCAAAATCAATAAAATAAAAACGATTTTTTTCATGGTAATTATAATTTCCAACCCGCACGATACTCGCGCTTAACAAACTGGTTGGCATCTTCAAAATTAGTAATCTTGATGTTTTGACCATCCCAAAGCAATTTCTTGCGACCAGGATACGTGAATCTATTTGTGTTTGGAATCGGCGTGCGCACGTTGAAACTACGAATAGCTAAATTTCCCATCAAAACTGTTTCTGATAATGGACCCGCAAAATCAAATTTAGAAGCTAAGCTTTCATGCGCGGCGCTATTAAATCCTGCTTTGCAAGCTTCCGCCCACATCGCTTGATGGCCATACTCTTTCAAGTTGTTGGGCTCTTGCTTTGGCATCTCTATTTTCGTCCCATTATTCAAGTAAATACGTGGCTCTAACCCATAGGTTGCATGGACCAAAACTCCTTTTGAACCCATCATGATTACCCCATTGCTATTGTCAGCGGTCCCAATCGAATCATCGGCAGGGATCAAATCTGGATGGAATCCACGAATACCACCATCAGTCCAATTCATCGTAACGGCTGATTTATTTTTCTTAGAAGCCGGAAATTTCAATTGGATAGCGGCCGATGGAGGACATCCTTCTGGAAGGTATTCAGGTTGGTTTCCGGCGATAAATACGGAACCAACACTCGCCTCAACTTCAGTAGGGTAACCTAATCCAAGCGCTCTAAATGGCCCGTCGATTAAGTGACAACCCATATCACCCAAAGCACCTGTACCAAAATTCCACCACCCCCTCCACTTAAATGGATGGTAAGCCGGATTATAATCAATTAATGAAGCAGGTCCTAACCAAACATCCCAATCCATATCCGCTGGTTTTTCATGCTTGCCAGTAGGAACAGGGATACCCTGAGGCCAAATGGGGCGATTCGTCCAGATATTGACCGTATGAACTTTGCCAATTAAACCTTCCTCAAACCATTTGACAACTTGTTGGGTCCCAGGACTAGAAGCCCCTTGATTTCCCATTTGAGAAACTACTTTATATTTTCTAGCCGCCTCAGTCATGGTGCGTACCTCAAAAATATTGTGAGCCATCGGCTTTTGAACGTACACATGTTTGCCTAATTGCATGGCAGCCATGGCAATAGCCGCATGGTTATGATCAGGAGTTGAAATGGTCACCGCATCTATGTTCTTTTCTTTTTCAAGCATCACGCGCCAATCTTGATAGCGACCCGCCTTAGAAAACTTCTCAAACAATGGTTTTGCACGAGTCAAATCCACGTCACAAAGAGCCGTAATATTATTAACGCCTTCATTGTAGGCATTATTTACGTCCGACATCCCTTTCCCATTAATACCCACGCCAGCGATATTCAATTGATCGCTAGGAGCCCGAAAGCCCTTTCCTAACACATGTCTAGGAACAATGTAAAAACTACCCGCAAGAGCACTTTTTTCCAAAAAACTTCGTCTAGTTAAGTCCATAATTTTAGTTTTATTTATTTGTTTTCAATGTCTAGTTATTTTGAGCCATTTTTATTGGCCTGCTATTGATTTTTTTTATCATTTAATTTAATAAGTCCTTTCCAAACTGCGTCAAATGGCAAATCTTTCGCCAATCCGCTTTCGTTAAAAAGCACTTTGACTTTTTGACTATTTTTATACATCCCCGAATATGACATATAAGTTTTAAAATTCAAAAATTCACCATTTAAAATTAAGCCTGGCAACATAAAAGCATTGGCCAAATGGGTTGGTCCTGAATCCAATCCGATAAAAAATGAAGCCCCTTTCATAATCTTCATTGTTTCTGGAAGGCTCGTTTGCCCGACCAAACTAATGAAATTTTTATGAGCGAAATTTACCGGATTTACATGGCCAATTTCAATGATGTTAACATTCCATTTAGCGATTATTTTCGTCAATAAATGATGCCAATTTTCATCTGTCCAATCCCGGAATCCTGCATTGGATTTAGTATGAATGACCCAATAAGGTTTTTCGAAGGGAACATCATAGGGTATGTCATTCAGATATATTCGAGGCTGCGCGTCTTCAATAGCTAAATCACAAAGCTTTAAGGATATTTCCAATAAATTGTGTTGATCGTAGTAATTCGACAAATCGATGCCTAATGCATCTGCTTTCGTATTTGAAATCGAAATTCCTGTAGCCTCATCTATTCTAAATCCACTCAAGTGCAAATTATAATAATGATGGAATGGATTCGATTTTCGAAGCAAATAACTGAGCAAGGTACACTTTTGATCAACTAGCAGGTTCACCAGTGGATGATTTTCAAAAAGCGGGAAGTGCTTTTTACTTGTGATCCATGTGATGTGAGTATTCCTAAATTTCTGACTCAAGCGAGGCAATATAGGCTCCGAGGCAACCATGTCGCCTAAATCCCCGTCCATGGCGATGCACAAAAAGACTTTTTGGGGAAACTTTACTTTAAGCAATATTATCTTGATGTAAAGGCCTACATAATAACCAAAAACTTTAACCCAATAAAAAAGGAGATTCAAATTTTTCAATGAGTTAACAGGTTTGCTTTTAAAAAAAATAATCCTTTTCTTAAGCTTTACTAACTTTTAAAAAGTTAGTAAAGCTAAAAGAAAAGAAATTGAAAAACTACATTGTTGAGTCCATAAAACTGATCATTTTAAACGACTTGGCTAAAAATAATTGCTTCTTTCAGAAAATCAATATAAATTAAACCTGCTAAGAAAAACCTATTTAAAAACATGAAAAATCCAGTATCAGTAAGCTCTTTAACCCAAAGAGATACTCAAATTTCCATCATGCTGATTGGAATGATGTTTTTCATTTTTGGTTTTGTTTCTTGGGCCAATTCCATTTTAATCCCCTACTTTAAAATCGCCTGTGAACTAACTAACTTCAAAGCCTACTTAGTCACATTCGCGTTTTACATTTCCTATTTCATTATGTCAGTGCCCGCATCCTATATCCTTAAGTCGATCGGATTTAAGAAAGGTATGATGCTGGGTTTTTGGATTATGTCCATCGGGGCATTCATTTTTATACCTGCAGCGATGAACCGAGCTTATCCTATTTTTTTGCTAGGATTGTTCACTTTAGGAACTGGATTAGCCATTTTACAAACCGCTGCCAATCCATACATCACCCTTTTGGGACCCAAAGAAAGTGCAGCCCAAAGAATTAGCATCATGGGAATCTGTAATAAAGGAGCCGGGATTTTAGCTCCTTTGGCATTTGCCGCCGTGATATTAAAGGCGACGGATAGTGACTTATTTAAGAGTTTGGAATACATGACGGGGGCCGACCGGAATTTGGCGCTGAATGAATTAATTCAGCGAGTGATTGTCCCCTATTTTTGCGTCGGGATTTTATTGTTCTTATTAGGTTTAGCTGTTCGATTTTCTCCTTTACCTGAGATCGATACGGACCAAGAAAATGATACAATGTCACAGGTTAATTCACAGAAAACGAGCATATTCCAATTTCCCCATTTGATTTTAGGGGCAATAGGCATTTTTCTACACGTAGGTACCCAAGTGATTGCCATCGACACGGTTATTGGCTATGCGGGGTCGATGAATATCCAACTCATGGAAGCTAAAATTTTCCCTTCATTTACGCTGGCTGCTACTATTTGTGGATACATCATCGGAATCATATGCATCCCAAAATACGTCAGCCAAGTAATTGCGCTCAGAACTTGTACCATTCTCGGCTTGGTATTCTCCTTTGGGATATTAATGACGTCAGGTAACGTTGAACTAGCAGGATTAAAGGTTGACATCAGCATTTGTTTTGTTGTGTTATTAGGTTTGGCCAACTCGCTAATTTGGGCAGGCATTTGGCCTTTAGCACTGGACGGTTTAGGAAAATTCACTAAAATAGGTGCATCCATTTTAATTATGGGCCTTTGTGGAAATGCAATCCTCCCCCTTTTTTACGGCTATTTCGCGGATCTGTATGACTTAAGGTTGGCTTATGCGGTATTAATACCCTGCTATTTATATTTAATTTTTTATGCCATCAGAGGACATAAAATCAGACAATGGACGCAATTAAAATGAAGATGAAAGGAAAAATGACAAGAAGGAATTTTATGGGACCCATGGCTTTGGCGGGATTAAGTCTGCCATTTTCTAAACTTCAATTTATGTCAGGTAAGGCCGAGGGCAAAAGAATTGGGATCATTGGACTCGATACATCCCATAGTGTTGCCTTCACAAAATCCTTAAATACAAGCATTCAAAATCCAATGTATGATGGATTTCGAATTGTTGCAGCATATCCACAGGGAAGTAAGGACATCGTTTCTAGTACCGAACGAATTCCTGGATATACCGAAGATGTCAAAAAACTAGGGGTTGAAATTGTGGGGTCAATCCAAGAATTATTAGGCAAAGTGGATTTTGTTTTGCTTGAAACAAATGATGGGAGATTGCATTTAGAGCAAGCTATTGAAGTGTTTAAAGCAGGTAAAACGACATTTATAGACAAGCCGATTGCCGCATCTTTAGTCGATGCAAAAGCAATTTTCAATGAAGCTGAAAAATATAAAGTACCTATATTCTCTGCTTCATCCCTACGTTTTTCCACAGGCATGCAAGAAATAAGGCAGGGGAAAATTGGCCCCGTGGTGGGAGCCGACACCTATAGCCCGATGAAATTCGAAAAAACACATCCTGATCTTTTTTGGTACGGGATTCATGGCGTTGAAATGCTTTTTACCGTGATGGGAACGGGTTGTGTGTCGGTCCAAAGAACCATTTCAGATGACCAAGAAGTATGTACAGGGGTTTGGTCGGATGGGAGAATTGGGACATTTAGAGGAATAAAAACGGGCAAACAAGATTA
>CAMARL010000135.1 GCA_945860325.1 Spirosoma fluviale
GAGGGAGAAATTAAAGTGATGGAAGCCTATCGAAAATCAGATCTTAGCTAATTATTTTTGGAAATTCAATTAAATATTTAGACATTCGTTTAAATATTTAATTGAACCATGGAAATAACATTTAAAGCAATCAATGATCCAACTCGGCGAGAGATACTTGTTTTTTTAATTGGCGGTGCGCAAAACGCCGGAGAAATTGCGAAGCAATTTTCAATGTCGAAACCAAGTATTTCTCATCATTTGGATTTACTTAAGCAGGGGAATCTTATCCTTGCAGAAAAAAAGGGGCAGTACATAATTTATTCATTGAATAGATCGGGCTTTGAATTAGTTCATGGCTGGTTTCAGGGATTTACTCAGTATTTTGAATTTCCAAAACCTAAAATCCGTTTATAATGAAATATTCCTAATGAATTTGGGAATCCATTTGCTTTACATTAATTTCAACAAAAAATTTAGATTCAATGAGTGAAAAATTGCAAAAATCGTTGGCATTTTTAAATCCTCAAATGCCAAATAATTTCCTTAGTTTATCTGTCATTCAACTTCCTAAGCGAAATATATTTCAATCTATAGCAGATTTTTTCGCTAACAAATCGGGTAATCATCGTATTTCATATTTGGCCGCAACGGAAAATGAGATTAAAGTCATTCATTATCAAGGTTCAAATGTATTGGGAACACAAACCATTCCTGTGAACTCAATGGAATCATTTGAGATTTCAGAAGGCAGCACTGAGGATGGAGTTGTAGCTATATATCACGTAAACATGAAGGAAATAATCTCGGTGAATAAAAAAGGAGTAAAAAAACTAAAAAGCCATTATTATAAGTTGATGCCCCCGTTATTAGGATTAAACGCCTCTCCTATTCAAGCAGTAGAAGAAATTTTATGGGCGCAAAATGCGCGAAAAAGCATGCTTGTAGCGCTAAAACCATATGCTGAAAAAATTCAAGTGCGCTTAGCTGAAGAGTTTAGAATTGCGGAAGAAATTAGAGTGGCCGAGGAACTTAGAATCGCCGAAGAATTACGGATTAAGGAAGAGGCGAAACAAGCGAAAATAGACGAAAAAGAAAGATTAAAAGCTGAAAAAATGCGCTTAAAGGAAGAAGCTAGGCAGGCTAAAATTGATGAAAAAGAAAGAAGGAAAGCAGAGAAATTGCGCTTAAATGAAGAAGCTAGGCAGGCTAAAATTGATGAAAAAGAAAGAAGGAAAGCAGAGAAATAGGTCTAAAGGAATTTGAAAGTTCTAACGATATTATTCTCGCAATTTCAATTCATCTTCAATTTTCAAATTAAATAAGTCGCCCGATTTAATGGCGACAATGCTGACCAATACTAAAGTAACGCAACCTCCTATAATCACGGATGGGATTGTACCAAAAAATTTAGCAGCCACCCCGGATTCAAAGGCACCCATTTCATTCGATGTACTAACAAAAACGCCGTTGACCGACGATACTCGACCTCGCATTTCGTCCGGTGTATAAAAACGTAAAACGGTTTGCCTGATAACTACCGAGATAGAATCAAAAGCTCCTGTAAAAAATAGTGCGGCCACTGAAAGCCAAAAGTTGGTCGACAAAGCAAAAACCAAAGTAGCTACCCCAAAACCAGCAATGGCCAGCAGTAAATTACGCCAAGCTTTATTCAGCGGAGGAAAATAAATGAGCGTGACCATCGTAATCACAGCACCTATCGATGGAGCAGCTCTTAATATCCCTAAACCCTCGGCCCCAACATGCAAAATGTCCTCAGCAAAAATGGGCAATATAGCAATGACACCTCCAAAAAGAACTGAAAAAAGATCTAGAGAAATGGCATATAAAATTATTTTTGTTTTAAAAACGAAGGAAATCCCTTCAGCAAGACTCTGCCAAATAGATTCATGAACAATATTTTTAGCTGGCACAGGCCTACTTTTAATTTGCAGAATACATATCATGACAACAAGCAGTAACAGAATCACAATAAATAATGAACCTTCTATTCCAGCATAGGCGTATAAAAATCCGGCAACCCCTGGACCTATAATGGAACCAAACTGCCAAAACGAACTGTTCCAAGTGGCGGCATTAGCAAAAACTTCTTTAGGAACTAAAAAGGGATTCAAAGAAGACGCTGCTGGATTAAAAAAACCTTTGGACAAACCAATTAAAAAAATGACAAAATAGATCACATAGATGTGCATTTGTGAATCTCCAGACTTCAACTGGCTACTTGAGTAAAGTAAAATGCAGGAAGCCAAAATAATAATGGACAACGTAACTTGCATAATCCTTTTTTTATTATGATTATCAGCAAAATGACCACCAAACAAAACCAATGAGATGAAAGGAACAGCCTCAGCCAGTCCAATTAAGCCTAGAGCTAAAGGATTGTGCGTAATTTTATAAATTTCATAGGCAATCAATACTTCTTGAATCAGCAAAGCAATCGTAAAAAACGTATTACCAATCACATAAGCACGAAATTCAGGAAATCCCAATGCGCGATAAGCTTCTTTATGTTGAAATAACCGCATATAAATAATAAAATAAAGGACTAAAAAAGGCTATTTCACCTACAAATGCCCACTGTTTACTTTTAGAAATATAATGAATCCAAAGGTGTATTACAAAAGTAAGTAAAAAAGGTAGGAGCAAAAAAATAGATAGGTGGGTAAAAAATAATATGGCCAACCATAAAACAATCCATAAAAATTCAATATAGATTAGTATCGATTCACCTTTAAGATCTGAATTAGACAAGCAAGTAAATAATACTAAATTCTGTAATGCCAATAGAAAAAACAGGAATGCCATGAGGGCCAGCAACACAATATTTGACTCTAAGGCATTCAAAAACACGTAAAGAAAAATTCCCGTCGTATAGATAATGGCTGTGGAAATTTCCTTAATAAAATGGACCCGCTTAAAAAATCCAAAAACTAAAAAGGCCCAATAAATGAGCACCAAAATACCAATGAGTATTCCATTAATAATTAAGTATTTAGGTAAATATATAACTACAGTGAATACAATCAGAATATTGCCCAAAATCAAGCACTTGATTTTATGTACGTGTTTAAGGTGAAAGTCGTGAAGGGCTGAATTAAGAACAGGCTTTTGATTATCAATGAATCGGTCGACCAAATAGATAATCCAAACCGCAAAAGCTAGGGCAAGAGTTACCAATAAGGGCGGAAATTGGCCTGGAAGAAAAATAGTCGTTAGTAAACATTGAAAAAGGCAAGCACCCAAGACGACGTCCAAACTTAAAAAATGCAAGGTTTTAAAAAATCGCATCCTTGAGCTTATGAATGTTGATCAAGTCGTCTACTTTAATTTCACCCAAGGAAATGGGAACAAATTGCTGACCAAAATAAACTTTATTTTCAAATTTTCTCGTTTGAGATAAGGCCTTCAATATAGTTGAATCTGAGGTTCCGTCATTGGGGTTCACATTGATTAGTTGGCACCTAGCACAAGGTTTAGCCCCAAACAATTTTACGTCAGTTCCAATCGAAATTTCTTGCCAGGTATCTTCTTCGAAAGGTTTTTGATTTGACACGATGATGTTGGGTCTAAATCGGCGCCAATCGAGCGGCTCATCTACAAGGGAATCCACATGATGAAAAGAGGCTTCAGAACATAATAATATGGGCAGAGAGTCCGCAAAAGAGCTAATCTTTGATTCTACTGTTTGGTATGCTGGCTGAATGTACCGAGAAAAAATGGATGACAGTTGAAACAAACGAACCTCCTCACCTATTTTTTCTGAAAACCAAACCGACCAGTCGTCAAGGACTTCGTGTGCCGTCACCACATCATCCCAAATTTGAACTTCCTCCGGGGATCCCAACGGCGGGTTAAAATCTAGAAATTTGACACATTGATTCCTTAGGTCTGCAACTTCAAATCCTCCTCCTTTAGCTTCTAATTGGAACCTAGTTAACTCAGGCCGAGTTCGCTGCGTGATGAACTTGTTCGCAGAATCAACCAACATAAATCGCCTATCATATTGTAAGCCAGCTGGCTCAACAGTAATTTGGGAGACATTAATGCCTCCCAAAGATTTAATCGGGTAAATGATAATGGAATGAACTTGGAACGATGACATATCGCAAATTAAAAAAAAGGATTCAAATTATACTATGGGTACTTATAGGTATTGGGCATAGAAATCTTAATCAAAATCATTAAATTTGTGATTGATCATTTGAAAACCATACATTATGAAATTTCTTTACCTCTGTTTAATCATCTTATTTACCTTTTTCTATAGCTCAGTTTCAGCACAAAAACTTTTAAGTCTAGAGGAATCCATCCAATTGGGATTACAAAATCATTATTCGATTCAAATTTCTAAGAAAAGAGAATTGCAGGCATTAAATGACAATACACCGGGTAATGCAGGTTTTTTGCCAACCATCACAGGTACCTTAAATAAAAGCTATACCATTTCTGGTTTAGATCAAGAGTTTTTTGGAGGCTTAAGGGCTCCGTTGGTTCAGAGTGGTGTAAACTCAAATTCGTCCAGCGGAGGTTTGGCCATGGTTTGGACCCTATATGATGGCAAGGGAATGTTTATACTCAGAGATCGATTTAAGGAATTACAAAATTTGGGCGCGAAGCAAACCGAAACCGCCATCGAAAACTTGATTTCAGTTATCTCATCCTCATACTATGATTTAATTAGACAGAATTTACGGGTTAATAACTTCAAAAAGGGACTTGAGATTTCGAATGACCGATTAAAATTAGCCAAAGATCGATATGAAGTGGGCCAAGGATCTAAAGTCGACTATTATTCAGCCCAGGTAGATTACAACGAGGACAAAGCCTTATTAATCGCCCAAGAACAGTCTTATTTAAACACTAAAATTAGCTACAACACTTTATTAGTTAGAAATCACCAAGAAGAATTTAATGTAGATTCAAAAATTGATTTGTTGCCTAAACTAAATCTTCCTGATTTAAAAGAATTCGCATTAAAGCAGAATCCAACCTTAATTAGTGCGCTTTTGACTAAAAAAATAACGGACTTGGACACAAAAAGTATACAGAGTTTACAGATGCCCCAAATCGATTTATTGGCCGGTTACAATATGAACCAAGTAAATAATGGGGCGGGATTTGGAGTTCAAAGAGGAACTAGTGATGTATTAAACTATGGCTTAAGGGCAACCATCAATATTTTTGATGGTTACAACCAGAAGCGTCGAGTTCAAAATGCAAAAATCAATGCTGAAATTGCCCAACTGCAAATTGATGACTTAAAAAATGCACTTACATCCACGTTAGAAAGAGCATTTGTTACCTATGAAAATGCATTGAATTTAATTTCTTTGGAAACCGAAAACTATGCCATTGCCAAGCAAAATATTGACATTGCATTTGATCGATTTAAAGTAGGTATCGCAACCTCATATGAATTGAGGGAGGTACAAAGAAATGCAGTATCAGCTGAAACAAGGTTAATTGAAACTAAATTTGCAGCCAAAGCAGCTGAAATAGAATTAATCAGA
>CAMARL010000136.1 GCA_945860325.1 Spirosoma fluviale
GGTTTACCATGGCATCTCACTATAATTCAAGGTATTTACCTGCCGAAGTTCTTATTGATCAGGGCAAGGCCATTGTCATTCGGA
This sequence comes from Spirosoma fluviale, assembly GCA_945860325.1. GTDB lineage: Bacteria > Bacteroidota > Bacteroidia > Cytophagales > Spirosomataceae > Aquirufa > Aquirufa fluvialis_C. The sequence goes on from CAMARL010000136.1 coordinate 85, forward strand.
AGAAAGAGACGTTGGATGATTTGACTAGAAACCAGATCTATTAGGTAATAAGTAACAGGTAATAAATTTAGGTAAGAGGTAATAGGTATAAGGTAATACATCAATCCAACCAACTAATACCTCATAAATAGCGCATCTTTACTCTTCTATTACCTCTTACCTGATACCTATTACCTAATACCTATTTTATTACCTAATTACTAATAAAGCACCCAAGTATCCTTGGAACCTCCTCCTTGAGAAGAATTTACGACTAAAGAATCCTTGCGCAACGCCACTCGAGTCAATCCTCCAGGCATCACATTTACCCCATCCCCGTATAGAATATAGGGTCTTAGGTCCACATGCCTGCCTTCTGCATGGTCATCAATTAAGCAAGGCACTCTGGATAATGAAATCGTTGGCTGAGCGATATAATTTCTTGGATTAGCTACAATGTACTTTTTGAAATTCTCCTGTTCTTCTTTGGTCGATTTTGGACCGATCAACATCCCATATCCACCTGCTTCATTGGCCTCTTTGACCACCAAATCACCGATGTTTTCTAACACAAATTTCAAATCATCTGGCTCGCTGCAGATATATGTTTTTACATTGTCAATGATGGGATCTTCTCCTAAATAATATTTGATCATTCGCGGCACATAGGCATAAATAACCTTATCGTCGGCAACGCCGGTGCCTGGGGCATTTGCTAGGGCTACTTTCCCTTTTTTATACACATCAAATATCCCTGGAATCCCAATTAAAGAATCCGGGTTAAAGGTTTTAGGGTCTAGGAATGTATCATCAATTCGTCTATAAATAACATCTACTATTTTAAAACCTTTGGTCGTTCTCATTTTTACATAGCCTTCGTGCACGACTAAATCACGCGCGTCCACTAACTCGACACCCATTTGTTGGGCCAAATAGGAATGTTCAAAGTAGGCTGAATTATAAATTCCAGGTGTCAGCACGACCACGGTAGGTTCGGGCCTGTCGCTAATAAATCGCAACATTTGTAATAGCTTATGCGGATAATCAGCAATGGGTCTAATTTGTGTTTTTGCTACAACTTCAGGAAACGTTTGCTTTAATAACTCACGGTTTTCCATCATGTAGGAAACGCCGGAAGGACATCTTAAATTATCCTCTAAAACCATATATTCGCCATCATTTCCCCTAATTAAATCCGTTCCTGTGATGTGGATCCAAATATTTTTAGGAGGTTTAATGCCCATGCATGGCTCTAAAAAGTTTTTTGATGAGTAAATGACCTCTTTGGGAATGATGCCATCTTTGATGATTTTTTGATCGGAGTATATGTCGGCCAAAAACAAATTTAAGGCCGTTATTCGTTGAGTTAATCCCTTTTCCATTTTCTCCCATTCCTTAGCGCTGACAATTCTTGGGATTATGTCCACTGGCATGATACGCTCGGTTCCCTCATTCTCTGAATAGACATTGAACGTAATTCCCATGGCCATTAATGCTCGCTCTGCAGAAATTTGTCGCCTCATGAATTCTTCCTTTGAAAGTTGTTCCACACGGTCTTTAAAAAATGTATATCCTGACCTTATTTGTCCGTCTGATGTAAACATTTCGTCAAAAAAGCCCTCTGTATTATAGTTGTCAAATGTGAAATTCATAGGCTTGAAAATTATAAATTGCTTGATTATTTCAATAATTTAAAATTTTATTTTTGATTTAATTTTTAAAAAGATATTTTTTTTTAATTCTTTCCCTAATTACAATTTTTATTATTGGAAATTTACCATTTTCATTTGATAATATGCTCATATTTAGGTCAATGAGTAATTTTTTAATCAATAATTACGCCTGCGCTTGAATTAATAACTTACAACATATATATTAATTTATCCTTTGAGGATGATATATTTGTACATGGAAAATGATGAGTTAGTTGATTCTTTAGAGTTGTTGGTCAAGCTTTGGGATGTCCATGGCGTTAATGAGTTTAAAGCTAAAAATCTTTCTTTTGCGATTCGCGGAATAGATAAGTTTCCTGGATTAATAAACCAGCTGACTACCGATCAATTATTATTGATTCCAGGAGTGGGAAAAGTCATCGTCCAATTAATTTATGAACTTGCTCAATCAGGAACTTGTCAGGAATTAGAAGAGATTGTTGAGAAGACGCCGCCCGGCATATTAGATCTTCTAAAAATAAAGGGTCTAGGCGCCAAAAAAGTTCGAGCCATCTGGCAGGAATTGAATGTGTCAAATTTTGAAGACTTGAATACCGCATGTCAAGACGGCCAAGTAGAAAAATTAAAGGGATTTGGCTCAGCCATACAATCTTCTATTCAGTCTCAAATCATTTATATTCAAGAAAATAGAAAAAAACTCAGGTTAGATAAAGCGATATTTTTAAGTGATCGTATACTGGCCATGTTACAGGTGACATTTGATAAAATAGCTATTTCTGGGGAGTTAAGACGTAATTGCGAAGTCATTACCTCTTTAGTTTTTGTGATAGAAACCGATAATATTTTTGGAAGTCAAAGTGAGATTTCTGAGCTTAAGGGTTTCTCTGAGGATCTCAAAGCCTCTTCTCCATTTACTTGGCGTGGTTTTTTTGAGGATCATTTAATCCCCATTGAAATTTATTTGGTTGACGAATCTGAATTTGTATCAGCCTTATTTCAACACAGCGCTCATGAAAATCATTTGGAATCGATTGATTTTTACAATCAATTTCAAGGTAAAACCTTGTTGACGGAGGAGTCTATTTACCAAGCATCAAATAAGCCATTTATTCTCCCCGAAATGCGGGAGGGATTACAAGAGTTTGAATGGGCAAGCCAACATACAAACTCGGATTTGATCGAAGACCAGGATTTACAAGGCTGCTTGCATAATCACTCTGTTTATTCAGATGGAAAAAATACACTCCAAGAAATGGCTGAGGCTTGTCGGAGCTTGGGATTGTATTATTTTGGAATTGCGGATCATTCTCAATATGCGGCTTATGCAGGAGGTTTAAAGGAAGAAGATGTTTATCGGCAACATGAAGAAATTGACCGCCTCAATTTATTGTGGTCTGATTTCACCATCTTGAAAGGGATCGAAGCGGATATTCTACCGGATGGATCTTTGGATTACAATGACCCTATTTTATCTCAATTTGATTATGTGGTGGCCTCTGTGCATGCCAACTTAACTATGGATTTGGATAAAGCGATGGCTCGATTAATTCGCGCCATAGAGAATCCACATACGTCTATTTTAGGTCATCCAACAGGCAGGCTTTTGCTTTCAAGGCCCGGTTATCCTTTGAATACCGATAAGATTTTAGATGCTTGCCTCGCTAATGGGGTCAGTATTGAGTTGAATGCCAGTCCATACCGACTCGATTTAGATTGGCGCCATATTTATGCTGCGATGGATAAGGGAGTATTTGTATCCATCAATCCGGATGCCCATAAAATCGAAGGATTAAAGGACATGAAATATGGGGTAAAAGTGGGACGTAAGGGTGGACTTTTAAAAGCACTCACCCTTAACGCGTTACCTCTGAACGAATTGAAAGCCTTTTTTAATAAGAATTAGAAGTTGGGCTTCAATAGATATTTAGCATAAAAATCGTCAATGACCCGGACTGCTTCTGTAGGCGTATCGACCAATGCAAATAATTCGAGATCATCTTCATTGATGTTTCCATTTGGAATCATGGTGGATTTTATCCAGTCCAATAATCCTTTCCAATAATCGGTTCCTACTAAAACTACAGGGAATCTACCAATTTTATGTGTTTGGATTAGCGTAAGAGATTCAAACATTTCGTCAAGGGTTCCAAATCCCCCAGGCATAATAATAAATCCTTGGGAGTACTTGACAAACATCACTTTCCGAACAAAAAAGAAATCAAAATTAATATTTTTGTCTGAGTCAATATAAGGATTAGGGGTTTGTTCAAATGGCAATTCAATGTTTAAACCTACGGAGCGTCCATTTTCTGATTTGGCACCTTTGTTGCCCGCTTCCATAATTCCGGGACCACCGCCTGTTATCACCCCATAGCCATGTCGGACTAATTTAGCCGCAATTTTTTCGGCTATTTGGAAGTATTTATCCTCCGGTTTCGTTCGGGCCGACCCAAAAATTGAAACGCAGGGGCCAATTTTCGATAATTTGTCTATCCCTTCGACAAATTCACTCATGATTTTAAATATTCTCCAGGATTCTTCCGATTTAATTTGAGACCACGTTTTATCGTCAAACGCTTTTTTTATTTTCTCCTCTTCTTCTTGCCACTGATTATCAGTCATAATTTAATTGTTTTGTCTATAAATGTAAATAATATCCCTGTACATTTGCATAAATTATTAATTACTAAGATGGATACTCAAATAAGTTTTGCTGTGGGTGGTGATCATGCCGGTTTTGATTATAAAGATCAGTTGATTGATTATTTAAAAAGCTTGAATATCAAGGTTCAGGATTTTGGAACTTATTCTGCTGATTCTGTAGATTATCCTGATTTTGCTCATCCAGTAGCGGAATCAGTTGAAAAAGGAGAACATGATTTTGGATTGTTATTGTGTGGGAGTGCTAATGGTGTCGCCATAACGGCCAATAAACATCAAGGAATCAGAGCTGGCTTAGCATGGAATTCTGAGGTGGCCCAATTAATTAGGCTTCATAATGATGCGAATATCCTTTGTTTACCTGTTCGTTTTATTAGTTTAGAGGAATCTAAAAAATGCCTTAAAACTTTTATCGACACTTCCTTTGAAGGCGGTAGGCACCAAAATCGAGTAGATAAAATTATCTGTTGTTAATTTTTTTTATACAAGTGCGCGTCAATCAATGAGTATTGATTTGTTAATTCAGGTAGGTAGTACCCTAATTTCTTAAAGTTATTTTCTGGGTCATAAATGTACGTAGGCATGTCTTTTATAAAATAATCATGCATCATAATGATTGTTTTATATTGATTTAGGTTAGTGAAAAGGGATTTCGAAAGGTCCCAATTGACAAATGGTCCTGTCATTTGATTGTTTTGATATTCTTCTATTTGGGGACCTAATACCATAATTTTCTCATTTCGGATCTTAAGTTTTTGGGTCATAATTCTTTGTTGGCCCACTTCAGTCCACTCATTTGAAAGGCTGAAAATCATCGCAATGAATATGGTAATGATCAACAGTTCTTTCTGCCAATAGGATTTAAATAAATAAAATAGGTTTAAGGTAAAATAGATCAGGGAAGGCATTAAGAATACAAGGTTTATTCTCTCGACGGTGGGGATGAAAAAGATGATCACAACACTGGTTAATAGCCACATCAAATTGGTTTGTTGGGCTTTTTGAGCATTAGAGTTAATTTTTGTACTATTAATGACCTTTACAAAACCCCAAATTCCTAAAATCAT
>CAMARL010000137.1 GCA_945860325.1 Spirosoma fluviale
GATTTAGTTTTGGTATTCGCTTATTATAAAAATTTATCAGAAATTTTTCGGTCAGGTGTTTGCAGAAATAAAAAAATGAGGTACTTTTGCAAACTATTTCAGCAAAACGTTTCGCTGAAAACCAAGAAAATGGGGATATACCAGAGCGGCCAAATGGGGCAGACTGTAAATCTGCTGGTGAATGCCTACGGTGGTTCGAATCCATCTGTCCCCACCATAAAATAGCCGTAATGCCTGTTTTATAATTGATTGTAAATTAAGCGGGAGTAGCTCATTTGGTAGAGCGATAGCCTTCCAAGCTATAGGTGGCGGGTTCGAGCCCCGTCTCCCGCTCGAATTAAATAAGGTATGAAGAAAAAACGCTTTATATCTAATTTTTATTTAGTGAATCGAAAGAGATTCACAAAAGGCCGCAAGGTAATGCCTTTGTAGCTCAGTGGTAGAGCACTTCCTTGGTAAGGAAGAGGTCGGCAGTTCAATCCTGCTCAAAGGCTCTTAGCACAAAAGCGAAGGAAATAGCGAATGGCCCAATGAATAAGTACACATTTGAAACTTTTTATAACTTAATTAAGAACTAAATAATCATGGCAAAAGAGAATTTTGACCGAAGTAAACCCCACGTTAACATTGGTACTATTGGCCACGTTGACCACGGTAAAACAACTTTAACAGCTGCTATCACTAAAGTTCTTTCTGAAAAAGGTCTTGCTGAGAAAAAAGATTTCTCTTCCATTGACTCTGCTCCAGAAGAAAAAGAGCGTGGTATCACAATTAACACGGCACACGTTGAGTATTCTACGTTGGCCCGTCACTACGCACACGTTGACTGTCCAGGTCACGCGGATTATGTGAAGAACATGGTAACGGGAGCTGCACAAATGGATGGAGCTATCTTGGTCGTTGCGGCTACAGATGGTCCAATGCCACAAACTCGTGAGCATATCCTTTTGGCTCGCCAGGTTGGTGTACCTCAATTGGTTGTATTCATGAACAAAGTGGATATGGTGGATGATCCAGAATTATTAGAATTAGTAGAAATGGAGATCCGTGAGCTTCTTTCATTCTATGAGTTTGATGGTGATAACATTCCAGTAATCCAGGGATCTGCTTTAGGTGGATTGAATGGAGATGTGAAATGGGTAGCTACGATTGATGCTTTGATGGATGCGGTTGATAGCTGGATTCCACTTCCTAAGCGTGATGTTGAGAAGCCATTCTTGATGCCAGTTGAAGACGTATTCTCGATCACTGGTCGTGGTACTGTTGCAACAGGTCGTATTGAGACGGGAATCGTTAACTCAGGTGAGTCGGTTGATATCTTAGGTATGGGAGCTGAAAACTTGAAATCTGTTGTTACAGGTGTTGAGATGTTCCGTAAGATTTTGGATCGTGGAGAAGCTGGAGATAACGTAGGTTTATTGTTACGTGGTGTTGAAAAATCGGATATCCGTCGTGGTATGGTTATTTGTAAGCCAGGTTCTGTAAAGCCTCATACTCACTTAAAAGCTGAGGTTTATATCTTGTCAAAAGAAGAAGGTGGACGTCATACTCCATTCTTTAATAAATATCGTCCACAGTTCTATTTCCGTACAACAGACGTAACAGGAGAAATCATGTTACCTGCGGGAGTTGAAATGTGTATGCCTGGTGATAACTTAACGATTGACGTTACGTTATTAAGCCCAGTAGCTATGGATAAGGGTCTTCGTTTCGCAATTCGTGAAGGAGGTCGTACAGTAGGTGCAGGTCAGGTGACTGAAATCTTAGACTAATTTTTTTAGTCGATGTAGAAAAGAGCGGTCACTGGCCGCTCTTTTTTTTTCCTATTATTTAAAAACCTATGAAAAAATTATTATTCTTTTTATTGTTCGTTTCCTATGCAGGTATGGCACAGGAATTTTACGAAATCAGAACTTATCAAATGAAGTTCCGCGGTAACGTGAATATTTTGGAAAATTATTTATCCAAAGCATTCATTCCTGCCTTAAATAAATACGGCGTTTCAAAAGTGGGTGTGTTCAAGGATTTTGGAAAGCCCGAGCCGGCGATTGTCGTAGTAGCCATTCCATTTGCTTCATTATCCGCTTATGCTGGATATAAAGATGCGTTGGAGAAAGATTCGGAATACCAACAAGCGGCTACCGCCTATTTTCAGCAGGTAGGATTCGATAAGCCGATGTTTGAAAAAATTTCTATTTACTTAGCCAAGTCATTTGCTGGACACCCCGCGTTGACTTTACCTAATAAGCAAGCGGGCAGAATTTATGAATGGAGGACTTATGAAGCCTATAATGAAGATGCCCTTAAGCGTAAAATAGCCATGTTTAATGAAGCGGAATTAGCCGTTTTCGACAAAGTAGGTTTACATAATGTGTTTTTTGGCGAAGTATTAGCAGGTGAAAATACACCTTGCTTGAGTTACATGGTTTCTTTTGAAAACATGGCTGAGCGGGATGCCAATTGGGCTAAATTTAGCGCAGATCCCGATTGGAAAAGAATTTCGGGAGATGCAAAGTATGCCAATAGTCATTCGCGTACCGTACGCAAATTCTTGGAACCTACGAGTTATTCACAATGGTAGGTAGGGTTTAATTAAATAAGGAGGTTTGTTAATTATGATTTTTTACCTAAATTTGCAATCCTTTCTACGGGCATAGTATAATGGTAGTATGCAGGTCTCCAAAACCTTTGGTCAGGGTTCGAATCCTTGTGCCCGTGCAATGTAATAATTTAAAAACCGGAAATCCGGTGAAAATATGAGCAGTATAACATCTTTGATTAAGGAATCTTGGGTAGAAGTGACGGAGAATGTTACTTGGCCTAAGTTTACTGAACTCCAATCAAGTTCTATTTTGGTTTTGGTTGCATCATTAATTTTTGCCTTATTGGTAGGAATTGTTGATTTAGCCTTTAAAACTGGATTGGATTTATTTTATAGTTCATTTTAAATTAGGGTTTAGGCCCGTCCTTAACAAACAACAATTGCCATGGCAGAGACTAAATGGTATGTTTTGAGAGCAATTTCAGGACAAGAAAAAAAGGTAAAGACGTATATGGAGAACGAATTAGCGCGCCAAGGTGTGTCTGAAGCAGTTCCTCAGATATTAATTCCGACAGAAAAAATTTACGAAATTCGTAAAGGTAAAAAGGTCATTCGGGAGAAGAACTTATTTCCTGGATATATTATGGTTGAAGCAGATTTAGCCGGAGAGGTTAGTCATATATTGACTTCGACTCCAGGAGTAATCGGCTTTTTACAAACGACTAATGAAGTAATCGAGGAAGAGAAGATTGAGGGGGGAAAGACTAAAAAGGTGAAGGTCAGTGTCAAGAGACCTATGCCGATTAACCAAACGGAAGTCAATCGTATTTTGGGTAAGGTAGACGAATCGGCTGCCACTGAAGAATTTGCATCGGTTACATTCATCAAAGGAGAAACTGTTCACGTGATCGACGGGCCATTTGCTACTTTTGAGGGAACGATTGAAGAAATTCATGAGAATAGCAAAAAGCTATCTGTTATGGTGAAAATATTTGGCCGTAATACGCCGCTTGAATTAAATTATTCTCAAGTAGAAAAATAGATTTCAATTTATTGTTGGAAAAAGTCCTGAAGAAAATTTCAGGACTTTTTTTATGCAAAGTATTTGCAAATTAGAATAAAAGCCCTAATTTTGCAGTCCGTTTAAAAAGCGGCAATTTCTGTTTTGAAAATTTCAAAAGGGGATTGGGCCTGATCGTAATGTTACACGGGAGGGTCACTCGGAGGGGAATCAGATAAGGAGCTTCCACCCTTATTGGCAGATAAACCTCTAATTCACTAAATAAACGATGTTTTAACATGGCAAAAGAAATAGCTGGCTACGTAAAGCTTCAATGCAAAGGTGGCCAAGCCAATCCTTCACCACCCATCGGTCCTGCATTAGGTTCGAAAGGATTAAATATCATGGAGTTTTGCAAGCAGTTTAATGCAAGAACCCAAGATAAAAACGGCGTAGTATTGCCGGTCCTAATTACTTATTATGCGGATAAATCGTTTGATTTCGTTGTAAAAACCCCTCCTGCACCCATATTATTATTGGAAGCGGCAAAGGTGAAGTCAGGTTCGGCACAGCCAAACTTGAAGAAAGTTGGATCAGTATCTTGGGATCAAGTGCGCGTGATCGCGGAAACTAAAATGCCTGATTTAAACTGTTTTACAGTCGAGGCAGCAATGAGTATGATTGCTGGAACGGCCCGATCAATGGGAATTACTGTTTCCGGTGAAAAACCGTTCTGATTTTTATCATCAGAAATTAACAATTTAATTAAAAGGTAATGGCAAAACTTACGAAGAAAATAAAGGAAGCCCTTTCAAAATACGATGCAACGCAAGCGTATTCGCTTGAAAAAGCAGCGGAGATTTTGAAAGAAATTTCTTATACAAAATTCGATGCCTCAGTGGACATAGATGTTCGCTTAGGAGTAGATCCCCGCAAAGCGGACCAAATGGTTCGTGGCGTGGTTGCCCTACCTCATGGAACAGGTAAAGACGTGCGAGTTCTCGTATTGTGTTCGCCTGATAAAGTAGAGGAGGCAAAAGCAGCCGGTGCTGATCACGTGGGATTGGATGATTACATTGCAAAAATCGAGAGCGGCTGGACCGATATCGACGTAATCATTACGATGCCTACAGTGATGGCAAAATTAGGCCGTTTGGGTCGTGTGTTAGGACCTCGCGGTCTGATGCCTAACCCAAAGTCGGGTACAGTGACTTTGGAAGTAGGAAAAGCAGTGAAAGAAGTGAAAGCAGGTAAAATCGACTTTAAAGTTGACAAAACTGGAATCATCCATACCTCAATCGGTAAGGTATCTTTTGGAGCTGATAAAATTGTAGATAATGCATTAGAAGTAATCAATACATTGATGAAATTAAAGCCATCTTCTGCAAAAGGAACTTATGTTAAATCGATCAATTTATCGTCGACGATGTCTCCGGGCATTATTATTGATAAAGGGACAGTAACTGGATTGTAATCATGACAAGAGAAGAAAAAAATCAGATTATTGATGAGTTGAGCGAAAAGTTCGCGGCAACTCCGTACTTCTACTTGGCAAGTACAGCTGGACTATCTGTAGCAGAGGCAACTCAGTTTCGCAGAATGTGTTTTACTAAAGGCGTGGAATACAAGGTGTTCAAAAACACATTGATTTCAAAAGCATTAGCTAAAACGGGAACAGATTATAGTTCTTTAGATGCTGAAGTTTTGACTGGAATGACAGGAATTATCTTCTCCCCAGGAGATGCTAAATTACCTGCTAAGCTGATCAAAGATTTCAAAAAAGAAGCAGGTAAAAACAAAATCACGTTCAAAGCGGCTTCCAT
>CAMARL010000138.1 GCA_945860325.1 Spirosoma fluviale
ACTGGATGAAATTGAGCATCTTGTAATACGGCTCTATACTTATCACCTTCTACATTTAATTCCACTTCATACACATCCGCAGAATATAATAATTCGCGAAATAATATCATAGGTACCGCAAAGTGCACCTGCTCTTTTCCACCATACAATACACAAGGAGCTAAAGCTTCAGCACGTAAATCTTTTGCGCCTTTACTACCGAGATTCGCTCTTTTAAACCCTACAATCTCTAATTTTTTCATTTTGTTTTTTTTTAATGTTTTTAGTCTTTCGCTTTGGCTATCCCCTAAAAAACGGTTGAAATTAATATTTAATAAATAATGAACTGATTGACTCGTGATCTCTTATTCTTCCTATCGCCTTAGCAAACAATTCTGCGACTGAAAGCACTTTAATTTTATCGCATGCCTGCTTTTGCGGAATTGTATCTGTGACTAATAATTCAGTTAATATTGAATTTGAAATGTTTTCGTACGCATTTCCAGATAATACAGGGTGTGTAACCACTGCTCGAACAGATTTGGCTCCTTTATCCATGATTAATTGCGCTGCTTTACATAATGTACCTCCGGTGTCAATTAAATCATCAACTAAAATTACATCTGCCCCTTTAACATCTCCAATTAATTGCATCGAAGCGATTTCATTGGAACGTTTTCTATGTTTATCGCAGATAACCATGTCTGCATTAAAAAATTTAGCCATGTTTCTAGTCCTTACCACACCCCCAACGTCAGGAGAAGCAAATACTAAATTGTCTAAATTTAATGTTTTTAAATAAGGAACAAATATGGCATTCCCTTCTAGATGATCTACGGGGAAATCCATAAATCCTTGTATCTGACCTGCATGTAAATCAATCGTCATTAATCGATCTGCTCCAGCAGCCGTTAATAAGTTGCCAATAAGTTTTGCACCTATTCCAACGCGCGGTCTATCTTTACGATCTTGCCTTGAATAGCCAAAATACGGCATTACAGCAGTTACGTAATGAGCCGATGCCCTTCTTGCCGCATCTATCATAAGTAATAACTCCATTAAATTATCCGAACTAGGAAAAGTGGATTGAATAATAAATACATCACATCCCCTTACCGATTCATCAAAGCTTGGAGACATTTCCCCATCAGAAAACTTTAAAATGGTAGCAGCACCTAAATCTTTCCCATAATATTTAGCAATATCCTTTGCTAAATAATTTGAAGCTGATCCTGAAAAAATTTTAACCGCATTGATGGCTGCCATATTGTATACGAACTAAATTAGTTAAATCGAGGCGCAAAATTATACAATTGTGCCGCCAAAAACAAGTTTATTTTACAGATGCTCTAATAATGTTTAATGCTCCCCCAGCTTTGAACCACTCTATTTGTTGATCATTATAGGTATGGTTGACTAAAAACTCATCCTTTGAACCATCCGCATGTGATAATTCTATAGTTAAGGGCTTATCTGATGCAAAAGAAGTTAATCCTTTAATCGAGATAGAGTCATTTTCTTGAATTTTATCATAATCAGAATCGTTTGAAAATGTTAAAGCTAACATTCCCTGTTTCTTCAAATTAGTTTCATGAATACGAGCAAATGACTTTACTAACACTGCACGAACGCCAAGATGCCTAGGCTCCATGGCCGCATGCTCGCGGGATGATCCTTCTCCGTAATTGGTATCACCGACTACAATGGTACCTACCCCAGCGGCTTTATAAGCTCTTTGTGTATTTGGGACCGTATCGTATTGACCATTCAATTGGCTTTTTACGTAATCTGTTTTGTCATTATAAAAGTTGATGGCACCGATCAACATATTATTTGAAATATTATCTAAGTGACCTCTGTATTTTAACCAAGGACCTGCCATAGAAATATGATCTGTTGTACATTTCCCTTTCGCTTTGATTAATAATTTCAAATCAGATAAATCGGATCCTTCCCAAGCTGAGAATGGTTCTAATAATTGTAAACGATCTGAAGTTGGCGATACTTTAACCTGAACCTGCGATCCGTCTTCAGCCGGTGATTGATAACCAGCATCTTCTACGCTAAATCCTTGTTTCGGTAATTCATCTCCTGTTGGTGCCTCTAAATATACTTTTTCTCCTTTTTCATTAATTAAATGATCTGTTAAAGGATTAAATGTTAAATCCCCGGCGATAGCCAGCGCTGTAACAATTTCGGGTGATGCAACAAAAGCAAATGTGTTTGGATTGCCATCTGCACGCTTAGCAAAATTTCGGTTAAACGAGTGTACGATGGTATTCTTTTCCGCTTTTTCAGCACCTGGTCTAGCCCATTGGCCAATGCAAGGTCCACAAGCATTCGAAAATACCGTTGCTCCGATTGAATTAAATGTGTCAATAAAACCGTCTCTTTCGATCGTATAACGTACTAGTTCAGATCCTGGTGTGATGGTAAATTGAGCCTTCGTTTTTAAACCTTTCGCTGAAACTTGTTTTGCTAATGAAGCTGCTCTTGCTATATCTTCATAAGAAGAGTTGGTACAAGATCCGATTAAACCCACTTCAACTTTGGTAGGCCAACCATTTTTTTCTGCCATTTCTTTCATTTTTGAAATAGGCGTAGCTAAATCTGGCGTAAAAGGACCATTTAAATAAGGTTCTAAAGTATTTAGATCGATTTCAATGACTTGATCAAAATATTTTTCAGGATTTGTATATACTTCTGGATCTCCCGTTAAATGCTCTCTAACCTGGTTCGCTAAAGCAGCCACATCTGCACGATCTGTGGACTCTAAATAACGAGCCATAGAATCATCATATCCAAATGTTGATGTTGTGGCGCCAATCTCCGCACCCATATTACAAATAGTTCCTTTTCCGGTGCACGACATAGACGTGGCCCCATCTCCAAAATACTCTACGACACAGCCTGTACCCCCTTTAACGGTTAGTATGCCCGCCACTTTTAAAATAACGTCTTTAGCTGAAGTCCAGCCATTTAATTTACCTGTTAATTTTACGCCAATAAGCTTTGGAAACTTAAGTTCCCAAGCTAAACCCGCCATCACATCACAGGCATCTGCGCCACCGACGCCAATGGCAATCATTCCTAAACCGCCAGCATTGACGGTATGTGAATCCGTACCGATCATCATACCACCTGGGAATGCATAATTTTCTAAGACAACTTGGTGAATAATGCCTGCTCCTGGCTTCCAAAATCCAATGCCATATTTATCTGATACGGAGGAAAGAAAATCATACACTTCTTTATTTTTATCAACCGCCACTTTTAAATCGGTTGTTGACGCTACTTTTGCTTCAATTAAGTGATCACAGTGTACCGTCGAAGGCACGGCAACTTGCGGTCTTCCTGCTTGCATAAATTGCAATAAGGCCATTTGAGCCGTTGCATCTTGCATGGCAACTCGGTCAGGTGCAAAATCTACATATGAATTTCCCCTTGTAAACGTATTTGCAGGTGTACCTTCCCATAAATGACTATAAAGAATTTTTTCAGTTAATGTCAGTGCTTTTCCTGTTAGAGAACGTGCTGCTGCTATTCGAGCTGGCATTTTGCTGTAAACAGCTTTAATCATTTCAATGTCAAAGGCCATAAGATTATTTTGGTTTATAGAATTGTCTGCAAAATTAATAGATTAGCTTCAATTTTGCCACTAATTAGAAATATGATTTACTTTGTGTTTGTATTTTTAAAAGGAATAAAAAATTGGATATCATAATTCTATTTTTTTTCTGTACTTTTTTGCAATTAATTTTTCTCTTGGTGATTAAATTGAGCATTAAATTTCTCGTAATTATATCTTTTCTTGCGGGACATGCTGAATTATATGCTCAATCAGCAAAATCTGATTCTCTAATTAAATTAGCCATTAATACTGCCGCGCAACATAGTTCTGACATAAATAAATTGATATTCAAAGTACACTCCATTGAGAAAGCAAAATTTTCAAAATTTATTGGGATTGGTAAGCAACGATTGCAAAATATTGAAGGAATCAAGGAAGGTCAATGGTACGGGAATGAAACTATTTCAAAAGTATATTTGGGGAATTTAAGCCAAATGATTCATGAGATTAATTATTTTAAGCCTTATCGAAAAATAAGTGGAACCCCTAGCCTATTCTTTTGGCCCGATTTTTACCAAGATTTCATAGGCACTCAATGTATATCTCCGCTGAATTACGATGGTTTTTATTATTATAAATATGCTTTTTTATCGGATACGCTTGTTGACAAGCAAATTTGTAAACAGTACTTAATTGAGCCTAAATTCAAATCAGATCGATTATTTAATGGAAAATTGACTCTTAGTTCTGACGGTTGGATTGTTCGCTGGGAAGGTCAAGTGCTTTCAGATGATATATTATATTTTTTAGATTTGAAAAATGCCTATTTCGAAGGCAAATGGGTCCCCAATGATTCAAATTTTTTAATTAAAGGAGGATTATTGGGCATTAAGGGTGAATACCATTTAAATCAAAATGTGATGGGTTCCGTTGAGAATTGGTCTTTAGCACCCCAAGTATTTAGCCCGTCAGTCAATAAAAAAGAGAAATTGAATATATCTGAAATTGCTTTTGATGAAGTTTTCGCTTCTCAATTACTTAAAAACTTACATGATGGGCTTATTAGAAAGTGGAAGTCAAGACCCGCCTCAGATGTTATTCATATAGATTCTGTTGTTACTAATTTAACAAATATAATACCAGAAGAATCCATATTTGTTAATGAATTACGTGAATCAACTATAGAAACCTCAATAGCTTCTTATGATGCGCTAAAAAAGTTACCTTTTAATCCAAGCCAATTAATTTTGAGTAAGTCATTTTATTTTGGCCAAAGAATAAAGAATTTTTATCCATTTGAAATTTATTATAAATCCCCGGTTTTTGATTCAAATTTTAATACGGCAGAAGGTTTTGTTGCTAATGCTGCTTTAGTTTTTCGGCGTCGCTGGGCTCCTTACAAATACATCGAATTCGAAGCATTAGGTCGTAGATCTTTTGGTTTAAATCGAAATACAGGATATTTGAAATTAAGGTATAAAACAGAAAATTTTGATGCTCAATTAACAAATGCTGATTATATTTCTCAGTTTAATCCGGATAATACTATTTCATCCGAAATGAACTCCTTATCTACTTTGTTTTTAAAAAATAATCAAATGAAAATTTTTCGAAAGGAATTTTTGAGTTTGTCCTTGATAAATCGATTTTCATCTCGATTTTATCTAAAAGCTTTGTTCGAATCTTCAAAGCAAAGTCAAATGGATAATACGACCGATTATTATTGGGTTAATTACCTGGGTCGTACATTTAGTAATAATAATCCGACCAATAAAGAAAACCTAAAAGAAGGATTTGATACGCA
>CAMARL010000139.1 GCA_945860325.1 Spirosoma fluviale
CAAGGATAAAGATAATGACTGGTATGGTGCTTTGATTAATAAAGATGCTCCTATCTCTAGTTATAATTTATCTATCTCTTCAAACAAAGAGAAATCTAGAACTTCATTAGTTGCAGGGGTATTGCAACAAAAAGGGGTGGTTAGAAATACAGATTATCAGCGTTATTCATTGCGTTTAAATTCAACGTATGATATTTCTGATAAGGTTACGGTTGGTTTCAACGTAGCTCCTCAAATGGTTTATGATAATACGCCTAGAACAGATGGTGATCGTGGAACAGGTATTTTGTTCAATGCATTACATACATGGCCTATTATGCCTATTTATGAGGCAGATGGTAAGACATTGACTAAGTTCAACCGTTTTCCAGCGAGTACAGGTAATATTTTTGCATATGCCAACTGGGTACGTTCTGCTGATGAGTTGATTAATGAAACAACAACAACTAATTTGTTGTCCAATGCATTTATCGAAATTGAGCCTATCAAAGGTTTGAAATTTAAGTCATCTATGAACGGAGAGATTTTAAGAACGAAATTTTTCTTCTTTAATCCAGCGAATGCAACATCAGCGATTAACGTACCTATTCCTACCACAGCAGTTTCAATTCGTCAAAACGTTGAAAACTTGTCTTGGTTGAATGAGAATACGCTTACTTACGCAAAGACTTTGTGGGATGATCATAAATTTGAATTATTAGGAGGTTATACAAACCAATATTTCCGTCAAGAGTCTACTCAAGTTCAAGCGGATACTTATGCGGATGATCGTCTTCCTACGATTCAAGGTGCAATTAACGTCAATAGAGGTTCGACTGTTTCAGGCGTACAAGAATGGTCATTGACTTCTTATTTAGCTCGTTTGAATTATAACTTCAAAGGCAAGTATTTATTTAATGCAGCGATACGTAGTGATGGTTCATCTCGTTTCGGCGCTAATAATCGTTGGGGTACTTTCCCATCATTAGGTGCTGGTTGGGTTGTTTCAGATGAGGCATTTATGTCAGATTTACCTGCTGTTACATTCTTGAAGTTAAGAGGTAGCTGGGGTATCATTGGTAATAATAACTTAGGTAACTATACTTCATATGCATTGATTAATAATACGGTCAATGGAGTTTTTGGAAATACAGTTGCCACAGGTGCTGCAGTAAGTTCATTAGCTAATCCAAATTTAGGTTGGGAAACCACTCAGCAATTGGATTTAGGTTTTGATTTAAACTTATTTAATAATCGTGTCAATTTCGTATATGATTATTATACTAAGAATACAACCAATTTATTATATGCGGTACAAATTGCTCAAGAGTCAGGTTTTGGTAACTTCAATGATAACATTGGAGAGATTAAATTCTGGGGACATGAATTCTCTTTAAATACAACAAATACTACTGGTAAAGTTAGGTGGACTACAAATGCGAACATTTCATTCAATAGAAACGTAGTTGTTGCTTTAGCTCCAGGTATTGATCGTGTATATGGACAACACCACATTACTAAAGTAGGTCAGCCCTTTGGTCAATTTTATGGTGTTATTTCAGAAGGAATGTATAAAAATGCGGCAGATTTAGCTGCTTCTCCTAAAGTTCCAGGACGTTCCACAGTGGGAAGTATCAAACTTAAGGATTCGAATGGAAATGGAGTAATTGATTACGGTGGAAACTCTGATGATCGTGTTATCATGGGTAATCCTTTCCCTGATTTTGTATATGGTATCACGAATAATGTTACTTATGGAGATTGGGATTTTAATATCATTGGATCTGGTTCTTATGGTAATCAATTAATTGTACGTCATATTTATTCGACGGCCAATTTGGACGGTGTATTTAACATGGTGGATGGTGCTAAATATCGTTTCCGTTCGGAAGCAAATCCAGGAATGGGAATGTATGGAACGACTGTGGGTGGTGGTAACGTAACAGGTATCGAGCGTGACTGGATGAATAGCCGTTTTGTTGCGGATGCATCTTACTTCACGATTCGTAACATCACGTTGGGTTACACATTTGCTAAGCCAACGAAGGTTTACAAGTCGGTACGTGTGTACGCATCATGCCAACAAGCCTATGTGTTCACAAATTATTGGGGTGGACCGAATCCAGAAACAAGTGCGCAAGGAAACGGTCAAGGTGACGGTGGTAACTTAAGTCCTGGTATAGATTTATCCAACTATCCAGTGCCAAGAACTTTCACATTGGGTGCAAACTTCAACTTTTAATTAGCTAAATATTAAACGTTTATTTTAGAAAAAATGAAAAATAAAATCATATTAAGCTGTTTGTTAGCCGTAGGATTATCAGGTTGCACAGCTGAATTTTTGGTAATAACACCAGAAACAAGTTTAAGTTCGGTTACGTTTTTTAAGACTGAGGCCGATTTTTCTCAAGCAGTGAATGCTTGTTACGTTCCATTACGAACTATTTACAATGACCGTTCGTATTTACTATCTGAAATGCATTCGGATAATACATATTATTTTAGAAATACGGCTTTTGGTGCCACTGAGCAGCAAGAGGATTTGGCGGATTTTTCGATCCCGGTATCGAATAATTTAACGACCAATACACACGTATTAAATCAATATCGTCAAGATTATTTGATTATTGCACGTGCAAATCAAGTTTTAGCTTTAATTGATAAAGCTGATTTTGATGCGGCTGCCAAAGCCAATTTAAAGGGACAAGCGCAATTTATGCGTGCTTTTGCCTATTTTGAAATCTATCGTTATTTCAATAAAGGACCTTTGCAATTAACTCCAGTGGCAAATAGAGAAGAAGCTGCTGCTAAGTTGGGAACTGCTGATGATATCTCAAAAATCATCATTGGTGATTTGACTGGTGCTATTACAGGCTTAAAGTCTAAGTCGACTCAAGAAGCTGGTCGCGCTACGGCTGGTGCTGCAAGGGCTCTTTTGGCTAATTTGTATTTGATTCAGAAAAACTGGGCTGGTGCAGAAAAATTATGCCGTGAGATCGTTGCTGAAGGAAGCTATTCTTTAATGGCTGACTACAACAATGCATTCACTACGAGTACTGCCAACAAGAACAATGCAGAAAGCGTTTTTGAGGTTCAGTATCAGGAAGGTGCTAATGGTTTTCAAGGATCATTTATGTATAATTTCATGCCTCGACCTATGACTTCTGGTGAATTATTTACGTTAGCTGGTACATCAAACCCTCAACCTCAAACAGGTGAAGGTAATAATGCACCCATGCCTGATTTAATTAATTCATATGAGGCAGGAGATTTACGTAAAGCTGCTTCTATTGGATATATCACTTGTTCGTCAACTTTATGGCAAGCAAAAACATATCCATATGTAAAGAAGTTTGTAAGAACTCACTCTTTGAATGGTAACCATGGGATGAACTGGCCTATTTTCCGTTATTCTGAAGTTTTATTGTTCATGGCGGAAGCTTTGAATGAGCAAGGAAAAACAGCTGAAGCAGCTACTTTTATGAATCAAGTACGTAAGCGTGCTGGTTTAGCTGAAACAACTGCTTCTACTCAAGCTGCTTTCCGTACTGCTTTAATGAAAGAGCGTCGTTTGGAATTAGCTTTTGAAAATAAAAGATGGCATGATTTAGTTCGTACGGATACTTTTAAAGAGGTAATAGCGGCTAAAGGAAAAGCAATCACGGCAGATCCTTTTGCTCATTATTATGAAAAAGGATATACGTTGCGTAGTAACTCTTTCACAGTGATTGAGAAATACTATCCATTGCCTGCTGATGAGGCTGCTTTGAATCCTAACATTAAATAAGTATCATGAATGGATAGCCGCCAAGGAATTGGCGGCTATTTTTTTTCTCTAAATTATGAGCATACTCAACTTAATTGCCCTTTTTTACGCTTTTTTCACTGGTTTTTCTCCTGAAAATAAAGAGCTAAAAAAGTCGGTAGAATTTCAAAAAATCGTTATTTCTACTGAGTTTGTTTCTGAAGGTGTTTGTGTCGGTGACATCAATAAGGACGGGAATAAGGACATTATTGCGGGTGCATTTTGGTATGAAGCACCTACCTGGGTTAAGCATCAATTTTCCGCTGAAATTAGGTATGACAAATCATTGAAGCCATTTCCAGATACTCATGTATTTAAGGTAGATGAGGGATATTCAGATTCCTTTGCTAATTTTTCAGCGGATATTAATCAAGATGGTTGGGTCGATGTGATCAAAATAGGCTTACCTGGAGAAGCGGTTTATTGGTTTGAAAATAATCAAAATAAATCGGGCCATTGGAAGCGACATTTTTTATGTGCATCCTTAGGAAATGAATCACCACTTTTTGAAGATGTGGATGGAGATGGAAAAAAGGATTTGATTGGAAACGATTCTAAAAATCAAAAAGTAGTTTGGTATCAAGCACCTTCTTCAAAAGATAGTGTTTGGGTTGCGCGAACGATTTCAGCTAATCCCAAATTGGGTACCCATAAGTATACACATGGTTTGGGCTTTGCTGATTTAAATCAAGACGGCCGAAAGGATGTGATCATTAAGGAAGGTTGGTTTGAAATGCCAAAAGACCTTCAAACAGAATGGACTTTCCATGTTTTGTCTACGAAGTTTGATTGTGCTCAAATGTA
The DNA here is from genome assembly GCA_945860325.1 of Spirosoma fluviale. Taxonomy (GTDB): domain Bacteria; phylum Bacteroidota; class Bacteroidia; order Cytophagales; family Spirosomataceae; genus Aquirufa; species Aquirufa fluvialis_C. The sequence continues at coordinate 4,589 of CAMARL010000139.1, forward strand.
TGTGTACGATTTTGACAAAGATGGGGATATGGATATTTTATCTTCCTCTGCGCATGATTATGGTATTTGGTGGAATGAGACTAAATCATTAGCGACGGGCGAAATTGAGAATCATTTAATTGACAAATCACTTTCACAGACTCATTCGATGCAATTCGTTGATTTGAATGGGGATAAGAATCCTGATTTTATTGTGGGCAAGCGCTTTATGGCACATAATGGAAAAGATCCAGGGGAGTTTGAAAGTGCTAATTTACAATGGTATGAATATCAGCCTAAACCTTCCCCACATTGGGTTTCTCATGTGATTGATTCAGATTCAGGTGCAGGGATTAACTTTTTTGTGGAGGATATGAATAAAGACAAGAAAAATGATATTATTATTTCAAATAAAAAGGGTGTGTTTTTGTTTAAAAGAATTTAATTTTTACAAAAAATAGTCAATCCTTTTTTTTCAATTTATTTTAAATTAATTTAAACCTTTAAACCTATACATATGAAAATTAATTACCGTAACCTAGTTTGGTTATTAGTTCCACTGCTTGGCATTTACAGTCCCATTTTTGCCCAAAAGGCTCAAGCGTCCGAGAAGGGATTCAAGAAAATTTTTGATGGTAAAACATTGAAAGGTTGGGAGGGAGATCCAGTCTATTGGAAAGCTGAAAATGGAAGCATTGTGGGTGAAATTACACCGGCTACTATAGTAAAGCGCAATACCTTCATTATTTACCGTGATGCAAAGCCTTCTGATTTCGAATTGAAATG
>CAMARL010000140.1 GCA_945860325.1 Spirosoma fluviale
GAAAGGACTAATATTATTGGCATTCAGAAATCCTTAGGTGCGAAAAATTATTTTATTTTATTCCAATTTTTGTTTGAAGCTATATTTCTAAGCTTGATTGGGGGATTAGTTGGTATAGGGCTAGTCGTTCTCATTACTTATATACCGCAAGATGCACTTCCACTCCAATTAACATTCGGAAATATTAGTAAAGGATTGCTTATTTCTAGCTTTATAGGCATTTTATCCGGTATTGTACCGGCTTGGGTTGCCGCTAAGATGGATCCGGTGATCGCTATCAGATCAAAGTAAAACTTAATATATACTTACATAAAGAAGCCTGCCATGTAGATGGCAGGCTTCTTTAATAGCTAAAATAAGATCTTATAGAGCTAGTGTTTCCAAAACCGCATTCATATTTCTAACGGCATCGGCTGATTTATTGAAAGTAGCTTGTTCTTCTTCGGTCAATTTATAATCAATGATTTTTTCCCAACCGTTCTTGCCTAAAATGACAGGAACGCCTAAACAAATGTCTTTTTGATTATATTCTCCATCCAAAGGAACGCAACAAGCCATGATCTTTTTTTCATCTCGCACAATGGCTTCTACTAAAGCTGCTCCTGCGGCTCCTGGTGCGTACCAAGCAGATGTTCCTAAAAGGCCTGTTAAAGTTGCCCCGCCGACCATCGTATCTGCCACAACTTTATCCAAAGTTTCAGCATCTAAAAACTGGCTTACAGGAACTCCATTATACGTAGCTAAACGTTTTAATGGAATCATGGTTGTATCTCCATGACCACCTATTACCGTACCTGAAATATCATTGATGGAAACATCCATGGCTTTGGCTAAATAGCATTTAAATCTAGCTGAGTCTAATGTGCCACCCATTCCAATAATACGGTGCTTATCCAATCCAGCTATCGAATTGGTTAAATACGTCATGGTATCCATCGGATTTGAAATAATTACGATAATCGGATTTTTAGAATATTTAAGGATGTTTTCAACCACACTTTTTACAATTCCTGCATTGACGCCAATTAACTCTTCACGCGTCATTCCCGGTTTGCGCGGTAAACCTGAAGTGATCACAACGACATCAGAATTAGCCGTTTTTGTATAGTCATTTGTTGACCCAATTAGCTTAGTATCAAAACCTAATAAGCTGGCTGTTTGATACATGTCTAATGTTTTTCCTTCAGCGATACCTTCTTTGATATCTAATAAAACTAATTCATCTGCTAATTCTTTTCTTGCGATATTGTCAGCGCATGTGGCTCCAACAGCACCTGCTCCTACTACGGTAATTTTCATTTTTAATAAATTTAGTATTAATTGGTTCAAAAAATTTCTCAAAATTACGACAAAAGAGCTAATAATTAAATGATTTTTTCGTTAACCTGATGAATAAGGATGATACAACTAAAATTTTAAAATGATTTTAGTATATTTAAAAGTTAAAATCTAATTTATGACCCGTAATATGAGTTTTATTAACAGAATCCTAGACTCTAAATACTTTAAAGAAGCTTTGCAAAAGGGGGAGGATATTATTCAAAAAGACCAATTGGGTTTGTTGAATTTAATTAAGCGCGCACTTCAGAAAGTAACTGAAACAGCAGCTAATAGTAATTTGACTGTTGTCAAGCTTCTTAATCACTATATTGTACTATTTAGTCAAATGATTAAGGCCTATGTTCAAGGAACTTATCGAAAACTTCCTGCAATTGCTTTGGCGAAAATAGCAGCTGTTTTAATTTATTTTATATCTCCATTTGATTTCATACCTGATGTTTTACCTATTATTGGTTTTACGGATGATTTAGCTCTAGTACTTTGGGTTGGAAAATCAATAAAGAATGAATTGGATGAATTTGAAAAGCAATTGTAATCTTTTGATTTTTAATTTGAGGATTTTTAATTAGGATTGAATATATTTACACAATTAAAATTTAGAAAATATGAACACAGCAAGTATATTATTGTTTTTGAACGGTTTAGGTGGCGGAGAATTGTTACTTATCGGATTAGCCATATTATTGTTTTTTGGCGGTAAAAAATTACCTGAACTAATGCGAGGATTAGGTAAAGGTATTCGTGAATTTCAAGATGCCAAAAATGAAGTTAAAGATCAGATCAATAAAGAATTAGACGAAACTAAAAAATAGTTTTATTTTATTCTTTTTTTAAATGCATAGTTGGATCTTCCAACTATGCTTTTGTGTTTAATTGAACCCCCATTTTTAATGGAAAATTTTCCGAAGCCTTATTCAGAAATAAGAAATAATTTATTTCAAGGTACGTTATCCTGTGTTGATTTGGTTAGGCAATATTTAAGTCGAATCGATGCTTTAAATGAACAATTAAATGTTTTTTTAGAAGTCTATTCGGAGGAAGCTCTTGCCTCAGCGAGTTTAATTGACCAAAAAATTAAAGATGGGAATGCGGGTAAATTAGCTGGAATGGTCATAGGCTTGAAAGATTTACTTTGTTATCAAGATCACGGGGCCCAAGCGGGAAGTCAAATCCTACATGGATTTAAATCTACTTTTTCAGCTACAGCAGTCCAACGAATTATTAGTGAAGATGCGATCATTATTGGCAGACAAAATTGTGATGAGTTTGGGATGGGATCGACCAATGAAAATTCATCTTTTGGGCCTGTTTTAAATTATTCGCATACAAATCATGTTTCTGGGGGTAGCTCAGGTGGTTCAGCTGTAGCTGTCCAGGCAGAAATGTGTCATCTTTCATTAGGTACGGATACGGGAGGTTCAATCCGTATGCCAGCATCTTTTTGTGGAATTTCTGGACTTAAACCTACTTATGGACTTGTTTCCCGCTGGGGATTAATTGCTTATGCATCTTCTTTTGATTCGATTGGGCCCATGTGTCACCATCCCGCTGATCTTAAGCTAGTTATGGATATCATTTCGGGTCCTGATGAATTTGATAGTACGGTCAGCAGCTTAGATAAGAAAGAATTTATACCCCAAAAACGACTAGCCTACATTAAAGAGATTGTCGAGCATCCAAGTTTACAAAAAGAAATTAAAGACCAATTTTTTCTTAACGTTGAGCAATTAAAACAAAAAGGTTTCGTTGTGGAATCTGTTGATTTTGCTTACATAGATCAAATGTTACCCACCTATTATGTCTTAACTACAGCTGAGGCCAGTTCTAACCTGTCAAGGTTTGATGGAGTTAAATTTGGCCAAAGAACTCAAAGTCCTCGTGATTTAATGGACCTGTATAAAAAAACAAGGAATGAGGGTTTTGGTGAGGAGGTTAAACGCAGAATCATGCTGGGCACCTTTGTCTTAAGCGCTAATTATTATGATGCTTATTACACAAAGGCGCAAAAAGTTAGAAGGTTAATTAAAGAGCGTACGGATGCGATTTTGAATGATTTTGATTTTATCATTTCGCCAACTACCTCTTCTACCGCGTATCGTTTAGGAGAAAAAACACTTGATCCTCTTCAGATGTATTTAGGGGATTTATTTACCGTACAGGCAAATGTGACTGGATTGCCCGCTATTACAGTTCCTGCTGGACAGGACTTAAATGGACTTTCGATTGGATTTCAGGCAATGGGACCAGCTTATTCAGAGGATGAATTGGTTGATTTTACTTCATATTTATAATATAATTCGTTGAAAATAAAGATCACATATTTACTGTATTTTTGCTTCCTATCAAGCTCTTTGTTTGGGCAGGTTAGGAGTTCATTTTTGCCTAATATTGATCGTAAGTTTATTGACTCTTTAGCTCGAATCGAACAGGGTGTGCCCACATCTTTAATGATTGACCCTTCCTTAATTCAGAACCGGTTAAAATCAATTCAAAATGTAATACCCCTTATTTACAATCAATATTCACATCAATATGTTGAATATTTTGCTTTTAAGAAGGCTGCATTTACTCAACATATGTTGGAAAAGCGCGATCTGTATTTTCCTATTTATGAAAAATACCTTAAGCAATACGGATTGCCTGATGAGTTGAAATATTTGTCTTTGATTGAATCTGGTCTTGAAACCAAAGCTTTATCCTTAAAAGGTGCGGGTGGTTTATGGCAATTTATGCCTTATACTGCTCGGGGTGATTTTGGACTTCGAGTAGATTCTTATGTGGATGAGAGATTTGATCCTGAACGTGCCACGGAGGCGGCGTGTAAATATATGCGCCAATTATATCGAATTTTCGGAGATTGGCACATGGCCCTAGCCGCCTATAATACTGGCCCTGGGAATGTTAAACGGGCGATAAGGCGTTGTGGATCAACAAACTTTTGGGGTATTTACAATTGCCTTCCAAAGGAAACACGTAATTATGTTCCTCAATATATTGCGATTTCCTATATGATGAATTTTCATTGGGATCATGCCATTCAACCTCAGGAATGGGCTTTTCACATGCCTTCTGATACCTTACACTTGAAAGGATTTGTCAATTTAAAAGTATTATCGTCATTAGCTGGATTTTCTTTAGACACCTTCAGGGTTTTAAATCCCCATATTTTAGGTAATTCTATTCCATCGGATGTAGACAAGATTATTGTACGCATTCCTAAAGATAAATATGCTTTTTTTAAGGAAAATCGTTTAAAAATTCTTGACTCGGCTAGTTATTTTGGGACGCGTAAGGTATTGGGGATTTCTTTAGGATCTATCGACTCAACCGCCGGACTTCGGATGTTGAAAAATTCAAAGAAAAAATATGTGGTTCGAAGAGGTGAGACTATTTATACAATCGCTCGTAATTTAGATGTTTCAGTGCTCGAATTAAAACGCATTAACCGTTTGCGGTCCAATCGGCTAAAAAAGGGGAAATTGATTTATTATTTTGTAAAGGAATGGGTTGATATTGAAGAGTCAATTGCTTCTTCAAAGGTTGAAACTGATAAGAGTGAATCAGTCGTAATAAAAGCAAAATCAAAAAGAAGAACTATTTATCACCGCGTAAGGCCAGGAGATACATTATCTCAAATTGCTGAGCAATACAATGGCAGCACCATAGCAAAAATTAAAAAAATAAATAGACTTCGTTCTTCGGTTTTAAGGCCTGGAATGAGGTTAAAAATTTCATAAAATGATCGCATACCTACAAGGAAAATTAGCTTACAAAGACAGAGCGCATGTCATTATAGATGTTCAAGGTGTCGGCTATGACGTAAAAATTTCATTGCAAACCTATGATTCACTTTCTGAGGGTGATGAAAATTGTAAACTTTTTACCCATTTACAGATCAAAGAAGATGCACATACCCTTGTGGGTTTTTATGAAATGGACGAAAAGTTGTTATTCCTTGATTTAATTAGTGTTTCAGGGGTAGGTGTTACAAC
>CAMARL010000141.1 GCA_945860325.1 Spirosoma fluviale
TTTAAATAATCATCATTTAAGTCCTTTAAGTTATCGGTATAGGTAATGTTCATCCCTTTGACCCCCACGGCAGATTGCAAAGAAGGGTATCTGTCAAAAGGCTTATGATGCCCTTTATCTCCTAAAAATAGGAGTTGGAGTCTTCTGCCTTTCGGGGCATTTTGCGCCAAAGTGGTTACGATCGAACAAATTGAAAACAATACAATTAATAATTTTTTCATTTTAAATAGGTTTTTTTGGCCGTAATTTTCGGCTTTTAGAATTTTGGTATTTCAATAATCTTTCCACCTTGTAAAGCAGATTCATGGGCTAATATACCCACTGAAGTCCAATTCGCAGATGTTGGAGCATTTGGGAAAGGGTCACGATCCGCGGCTAATGCTTGTAAAAACTCATTGACTAAATGGGGATGTGATCCGCCGTGGCCTCCTCCTTGAGTAAAGGAAAGGTGTTGATTTTCGTCTTCGTCATATACGCCTTTGGTCGTAAATCGTTGAATTTCTTCGGGCAAATAATGAGCGTAATCAGGTGTGGGAACTTTTTCTGGAATTTCGGGTTCTGGCTTTTTAGCGGTGTGAACAATTAATTCTTCGCCTTCTATCAAAGGCCATTCCACCGATTTTTTTGATCCATAGACTTCGAAACTTTCACGGTATTGCCTTGCTACGTCAAATAATGAGCGATAAACCATCGCGCTTAAATCCGAATCTCTGAATTTGATATGTGCAGACTCAACGGCAAAAGGAGAATTATAATGGGCGATCAATTCTTCGCGAATCGTTCCCGATCCAAAACAAGAAACATATTCCGCCTCTAAACGCAGCAATCCCGCCACAGGTCCCACGCAATGGGTGGCATAGTGCATCGGCGGAAGTCCAGGCCAGTAATCAGGCCAACCATCCATTTCTTGTTGGTGTGAAGCTTTCAAAAACTGTATTTTTCCTAATTCCCCTTTGTCGTAAAGCTCTTTGATGTACAAAAACTCTCTGGAATAAACCACGGTCTCCATCATCATGTATTTTTTTCCCATTTTACGGGACGCTTCCACGATGGCCTTGCAATCTTCTACGCTCGTGGCCATAGGAACGGTACAGGCTACATGTTTTCCTGCTAGCAAAGCTTTGAGGGTTTGCTCGGCATGTAAATGAATGGGAGAATTTATATGAACGACGTCGACAGCCGGATCCTTAATCAATTCTTCAAAATCAGTATAGCGCTTTTCGATTTCATATGCATCGCCAATGGATTGCAGCTTTTCAGCATTTCGTTGGCAAATGGCGTACATATTAGCCAAAGGATGTTTTAAATAAATCGGGATAAATTCAGCCCCAAAACCTAGGCCCACGATGGCTACGTTGTACTTTTTCATTTAATTAATAGGTTTAAATTGAACAGGTAATTTATAATTTTATTTCTTTCGTTTTAATTTTTGTAATTAGCTTTTTCCAGCTTTACTAACTTTTTAAAAGTTAGTAAAGCTAAAAAAGCTTTTTGACAAAGGGGAAGAGAAAATAGATTTTTTTAGGCCAATTTATTGGATTTTTTTAAAAACGGTTGGGCCATGACGGTCAGAACTAGCAAAACGGTACCATAATAAAAGCCCGGTTGCATAATTTCTTTGCTACCAAAAATATAAATCGCTAAAATCATTCCATAAACAGGCTCCAAGGTGATGACTAAGTTGATGGAGAAAACAGAAAAAACTTTATATAAATGGATGGTTTCCGTGTAGGCATACACGGTACAAACCAGCGCTAAAATTCCAATCCAGAGCCAGTCGAGCCCTATCGGGAAATATCCAGTAAGCCCATCAAATGCCCCAAAACTCCAAACCATCCCGGTCATGATTCCAGCCGCAATCATTTCATATAAGGTGATTAATTTTGGATCATGCGTATGAGTAAAGTGACCATTGACCACTGAAAATAGAGCACCAAAAAATCCGGAAGCGATGCCCATGAGTAACCCGAGCCATTGCGCTTGTTCGACCGAAAAGATAATCACCAAGGCCACGATGACTAGTAATCCTAAAAAGACTTCAATCATCGAAATGCGTACCTTCTTGGCAATAGGCTCAATCAACGAGGTCCAAAAAGTTTGCGTCGATAAGCCTGCAAGACACATGGCCACGGTAGAAACTTTTACCGCGCCAAAAAACAACAACCAATGCAACGCGACAAACACCCCATTTAAAATCCAAACCCACAAAACAGAGGGACTTACTCGAAAACTTTTTTTACTATAACGTATAATTAAAGCTAAGCAAATCGACGCGATCACACATCTGACAAATACAATAGTGAGCGTATTTGCTTGAGTCGCATTTCCCAAAATGGCCGTGAAAGCGTAAATAATGACAATAAAATGAATTTTGATATAGTCCAATAAGCGAGGAACCGTTTTCATCTTATCGAGGTAATGTATAATAAAGTCCGACACCCACAGCCCCAAAAACAATGTTTGGGAGCCATACGGCTAATAACGGCGGCATTCCCCCACCTTCAGCAATTCCCTTACTCATCATAAAAAACAAGATGTAAATAAAGGCTAAGCTAAATCCAAGGGCAATTTGAAATCCTACGCCACCCCGAGATTTACGCGCCGAAACTAAGAATCCGATGATTGTTAAAATGATCACAGAAATGGGATTGGCATAGCGTAAATACTTTTCAATTAAAAATACTTCTATGCCATCAGCCCCCCGAGAACGAACTAAATCGATGTGCCGATTGAGTTCAGGCAAGGTAAATGTTTCGTGCAAGAGATGCTTATTTTGAAAGTCTTTGGGAAATAAATTTAAGGTCGTGTCAATTTTTACACCTGATATAATTCCCGTTTTTCCAGGCATTAAATTCCTAATTCTGTAATCATGAATCGTCCATTTTTTGCGAATAGTATCCCATGTAATCCGATCGGACATTAATTTTTCTTTGATCTCATTGTTGGAAATTCGTTCCAAACTGAATCGATAACCTGTATTGGTATTGTTGTCGTAGCTTTCAATATAGGCATACACATCGGGGGCAATTTTGATATGCACGTCTCGCTTATCGAAAAAGTAGGTGCCGTTGATGTATTGATGCTCGAAAGGAACACGAATTTTATTGGCGTTTGGGACGACCCAACCAATCATAATAAAAGTCCCGATGGCAATGATCGAGGAGCCAATCAAATAAGGCCTCATTAATCGAGTAAAGCTCACCCCAGAGCTCAAAATGGCTATTATTTCTGTTTTCGCGGCTAAGTTGGCCGTAAAAAATACCGTCGCAATAAACACCATCAACGGCGAAATATAGTTGGCCCAGTAGGGAATAAAATTCAAATAATAATCAAAAAGAATGGCATGCATGGGAGCCTGCTTGCGAATGAAATCATCTATTTTTTCCGTATAATCGATGACCATGACAATTAATACAATTAAAAAAACAGCGAAAACGTAGGTCTTCAGAAACTTTTTTAAAATGTAATAATCGAGTATTTTCATTAGCTATTGATCGATTCTTGTTCGTAGGAAATACCAGAAAATAAATGAATAAATACCACACGCGCAGTCCTAAAATTAAACGGAACCATGAAAAGAGAAAAAAGGGTAATGGGCACCACATAACCCATCGCTGGAGGGTCGTTGAAAAAATTGAACACGATAATGCCGCCTACCAACATAATCCCTACCGTAAATGCGTATGAAATATACATGGCACCAAAAAAAAATCCGGGTTCCACTTCATACCTCAAATCACAGTGGGGGCAATTTTCATGCATTTGAGTGAAATTTAAAAGATTCCACCATTTATATTTAAAAAGTCGGCCTTCATGACAATGAGGACAACGTGCATTGATCATCGCGTGTAGCTTACTGGGATCTGCCATAAATAAAGAAATTTAAGCCTCAAAGGTAAAGAAAATTGGAGGATTAAACGTAATTAAGGTCGCGTTCCACTCCCTTTTTGTATCTTTGCGTAAATCAAATTTACACGATATGTATTCTATTGTAACAAATGTTCACATTGTACTTTTTGTACTTGTCTTTCTTTTAGGTTTAAATCTATTGGTTCGCGCTATTCGCGGATTATCCAGCGGAGGCGCTTTTGTTGACGCAGATCGCAAAGCAGGATTGTTTTTCATGATCTCTTTGCATACTCAATTGTTGATCGGCCTAGTGCTTTATTTTTTCTTAAGCCCAGTAACAGCAGCAGCTTTTGCAGATTTTGGTGCGGCCATGAAAGATCCAGCGACTCGTTTAATTGCCGTTGAGCATATTTCAGTGAACGTCATTGCGGTAGTTTTAGCGACCATCGTGAATGCCAAAAACAAGAAAAATATAGCTGATGCAGCTAAGCATAAAAATGCGTTGATCTTTAACGGAATCGGTCTTTTATTAATTTTAAGCCGTATCCCTTGGTCGCGTTTGTTTGCCTAAGTTTATATGAAAAAAAAGTGCATTTTTTTGGATCGCGACGGTGTTCTAAATGTTGACCGCGTTGATTACGTTTACCGCATGGAAGATTTTATCATTCCAAAAGGGGTCCCTGAGGCTTTAGTCGCCTTAAAAGAAGCTGGATATTTATTGGTCGTCATAACGAATCAAAGCGGTATTGCCAAAGGACTTTATGAACGCAAGCACGTGTATGCGATTCATGAAGCGATTCAAAAGGCGTGTGGAGGCGTTTTAGATGATTTATATTTTTGTCCTTATCATGAAAATTTTGATAGCCGTTCTTTAACCAGAAAACCAGGCTCCTTATTGATTGAGAAGGCGGCGGCTAAATATCACGTGGACCTAGAAAAGTCTTTTATGGTCGGGGATCATGAGCGCGACATTATTGCTGGAACGCGCGCTGGACTTAGAACGATACGTTTGGCCCCAGAAGGTGAAGAAACGAACGCGACTTTTGTGGTACGTGATTTACTAGAAGCGTCCCAATTAATTTTAAATAATTAGCATATGGAAAAAGTATATTTAAGCGATGCCGGGCCCAAAGTTTCTCCGGCCATTTATGGTTTTTGGCGCTGGGAAAATGAGGTGGCTTCCATGGAGAAAATCGTCCAACTATGCCTTGAATTAGGGATCAATACCTTTGACCATGCGGATCGATATGGGGATTATTCTTGTGAAAAGACGTTTGGCGAACTCATTTCATCCGGATCTGTGCGCCGCTCAGAAATCATCTTGTTTTCGAAATGTGGCGTTTGTCTACCCCATGCAGCCCAACCCGATATACGGGTTAAGCATGTCAATACATCGGCTGATCATATTTCAAAATCCGTTGAGAACTCGTTACGAAATTTAAAAACC
>CAMARL010000142.1 GCA_945860325.1 Spirosoma fluviale
AAAATAATGGATACCACGGCATTTACCTTATGCCAAGAAAATAAAGTTCCGATCATTGTATTTGACATGAACAAGACCGGTAATTTAGCTGCGCTTGTGTCTGGAGAAGATGTAGGAACATTAATCAGTTAAAAAATGGAAGAATTAGAGTTTTATATTGAGGCATCACAAGAAACCATGGAGGGTGCGATCAAACATTTAAACATTGAATTATCAAAAATTCGAGCAGGGAAGGCCAGTACTTCTATGTTAGAAGGTATCATGATTGATTATTATGGAATGCCAACTCCATTAACGGGCGCATCTTCCATCACAACTCCTGATGCGAGAACAATCGCGATCAAACCCTTTGAAAAAGGTATTTTTGGGGAGATTGAAAAAGCCATTCGCAATTCAAACTTGGGATTAAATCCGATGAATGATGGTGAATTAATTAGGCTTTCAATTCCTCCCTTAACCGAAGAAAGAAGACGTGATTTGGTTAAGCGTGTCAAGCAAGAAATTGAAGTCGCAAAAATCAATGTCAGAAATGCCCGCCAAGATGGAAATAATAGCATCAAAAAACTCAAAGGCGATGGCGTTTCAGAAGATGACATCAAATCGTCTGAGGATAGAATTCAAAAAATGACTGACGGATTTATCTCGAAAATAGATGCTATTTTTGCCGATAAGGAAAAAGATATTATGTCGGTATAAACGGCGAAATCAATTAATCTTAATATCCTGCCCTACTTGATAACCGAGTTCAAGCATTCTACGGATATCCATTTTATTGAATTTTTGAATATCAATGGTGAGTGGTTGGGGTGGTCGGATCGACTGAATGTCAATGGTAGTCTTTGAAATCATCACTTCTTTAATATCGGCATTCAGAATTTCATTGACGGCAATGTCCATCACACGGTCCACTAATGCCAGTAAATCCCCCGAATCAAAATGTCCCCCTTCAATGGATTCCATGTGACAACTAATGCATACAATGTGGCTTGCACCATCGTCAACAGCCTTTTTAATGGGTGCCACATCGCGTAAAGCTCCGTCTAAAAAGCTTCTTCGCGTTTCGCCATTGATCTTCACGACGGGCATCAAAATAGGCACTGCTGATGAAGCCATCAAATAGTCCAGAAAATATTCTTCAGAGGCATCGACGTAATACACCGTTCCGTCCATGATATTAACGGCTCCTATTTTTAAGTCAATTGGGCTCGCATGTAAGTTGCGAATCGATAAAACCTCCGTCAGTAAATTGCGTAAAGGTTGGGTGTCAACCAATCCCTTGAATTTTTTTCTTAGTGCCGTAAGTCCTAGTTGGAATATATTAAAAGGTTTAGATAAACTTTTAGGGCTTGTAATTCTAGTCTCCCAAAAATCCCACAAGTCTTGGGATGCATCCGTAAATGAAATTGGCCCACCCGTAAGTGCTTGCATCCCTAATTGGTTTACAAAATAGGCTGCATTTAAGCTTCCGACCGAAACACCATAGACCGCGTCAGGCTGATAACCTCGTTCCATCATAGCTTTCATAACTCCAGCCTGAAACGCTCCTTTAACTGATCCACCCGCAAGTACTAAAATCTTACTCATAAGGTAGCAATATTTAAAGATGGAAAACGGATTATCCTAAATTGTGCTTAAATTTACACAATTTCAAATATCCTTCAGAAAAGATTTCACCTATGTCCTATTCCATCAGCTCTATTCAGGCCCCAATTGCGGAACCCATGAAGGAATTTGAAGGAAAATTCAGGCAATTCATGAAGTCCAAAGTAATGCTTTTGGATACCATTATGAATTACATTGTCCAAAGAAAAGGGAAACAGATTAGACCTATGTTTGTTTTTTTGACTGCGGGATGTGTGGGGACCATCAATGAAAAAACCTATCGAGGAGCAGCATTGATTGAATTACTTCATACGGCCACTCTTGTTCATGATGATGTGGTCGATAGTTCAGACTATCGCAGAGGATTTTTCTCCATCAATGCCATTTGGAAAAATAAAATAGCCGTGCTTGTGGGCGACTACCTCCTTTCAAAAGGCCTTTTACTCTCCATAGAAAACAAGGATTTTGACCTACTCGCCTCAGTATCTACCGCGGTGAGGGAAATGTCTGAGGGCGAATTATTGCAAATTGAAAAAGCAAGAAAATTAGATATTACAGAAGAGGTATATTTTGATATCATCACCAAAAAAACAGCTACGTTGATTTCCGCCTGCTGTGCAGTCGGTGTGCAATCCACGGATGCGGATGAAAAATATGCCGAAATAGCGCGAAATTTTGGCGAAAAAGTCGGGATCGCCTTTCAAATCAAAGACGATCTTTTTGACTATGGCGATGCAGAAATTGGTAAACCCTTAGGGATCGATATTAAGGAAAAGAAAATGACCTTGCCATTGATTTATGCTTTGCAAAATACTACGCGGTCCACCAAAAAACACATCATTCAGCTCATTAAAAACGAATCAGAGAATCCTAAAAAAGTACGGGAGGTGATTGATTTTGTTAAATCCACTGGTGGGCTTCAATATGCCAATATGCGCATGAATGATTATGCCAATGAGGCCAAAGTGCTATTGCAACAATTTCCTGAATCTAACTACCGAAAATCATTGGAAGACTTGATCAGCTATACCATCGAGCGAAATAAATAAAGATTTAGACAAAAAAAAGAGGCATAAAGCCTCTCTCTTTTAAACAATCTAAAACTCTAATATTTTACAATCGATCTAGTATTATCTTGGACCTCCAAATCCACCGCCACCACTGTAGCCTCCGCCTCCACGGCTTCCACCACGATCACCACCACCACCCATTCCAGGCATCGCTTGCGCAGGCGCAGGAGTAGCATCGCCACCACCGTCTTTTTGGTCATCATTGCTTACTGATTTCTTCTTCTTAGTCGGACTGAAACTCATTTTTCCAAAACGGTAAGATATATTAATCTTAAAGTTCATATTTCTTAACACATTGGTACTTTCTTGGGTAATCAATGGCGTTTTAGTTTCGCTACGAATTGTCATCCCATTTGTCAAAAAATTCTCTGCTCCAATACCAACGCTTCCCCTCTTGTTTTTGAAATCCTTCTTCATGCTTAAACTGTAAATTCCAAAACCACCCTGTGTTCCTTGTAATAAAATTTGGTTAGGACGATAGAAAGAGAACAACTGAGCACCCCAACCATTCCCTATATTATAATTACCAAATATCCTGAAATTAGATTGCAAACCTTCATTACTTGCATTCATTAATGGATCAGCTACATTATTTTTCAAAACCATGTAAGAAAAGTCACCACCACCACCAATCATCAATTTATTTGACAGATTCATGTTGATGTTAATGTTCATTCCATACGCATTCTCAACTCCAATATTCATGGAAGTTGTTTTTACGGTATCGCCAACAACCGTTCTAATTTGATTAATGGCGCCTGTATTATTTCTAACAAAAAGCGCAGTAGAAATATAGGTTTGCTTCACAAACTTGCTGTAATTAATTTCATAATTATTCGCATATTCAGGAGACAAGTTTGGATTTCCCTGTGAAATATTCAATGGATTCGTAGCATTTACGTTAGGATTCAAATTTTGAATACCTGGTCTTTGGATACGGCGATTAAAACTAAATCTCCAAGTACCTGACTTAAATGTTTTCGACATATTGAAACTTGGAACTAAAACACCGTAAGGAGGGATGGTCAAATTTTGACCTTCTTTTTTCAAGAAACTAGCCTCGATGTCCGTGTGCTCATAACGACCCCCCAACTTCATACTCCACTTGCTTTTAGTACTTAAAGTATATGAGAAATAAGTCCCCCAAATATTTTGGTTGTAATCAAACACATTACTTGGCAAATTTGCTAAGTTAACTTTGGTATAGTTCGAAGGATCATTGCCCGTAGGGTTAAGGAAAGATGCATAATCAGAATTTACTTGACGACCTATGATCTTCGCTCCAAACTCAATCATTTGCATTTTGGTGATTGGCGTTTGATAATCGATTTGCAAAGTTGACTCTTTGTTAACCGATCCATTAATATTTTTGATCGAATTCATGATTTGACTCATAGAACTACTTGAATTCATGATATCATTATAAAAATCACTTGAACGATTGTTGTTCGACATCATAGCCAAAATACTGAACTCTTTTTGTGGTTTTTCAAACGTATGCGTGTAATCAACGTTCAAGTCTATGTTGGCCGACTCATCCATTGAATTCGTATTTCTTAAACTAAACAATTTATCATTTTTAACTTGGCGCAATCCATCACCCCAGTTATTTCCATTACGGACTCCGAAACGACTTGAAGCTGTAATCGAATTATATTTATTGATATCCCAATCAAATCCGATTTGATAATTACCAAAAAGTGCTTCACGTCGCGTATCAGAAGTCTGAACATTTCTAGTTAAAATTCCATTATTAGATGTAGTTTGAATAGATTCTGAATGTCCATTAACATTATATTCTGAACGTCCAAATCCACCCAAAGTCATACCCCACGATTTATTTCTAAAATTTCCATTCATGGATAAATTTGAACCCCTAATACCTGTAGATGAATCAAAAGAGAATGTCAGACCTTGTAAGGTATTTTTCTTAGTCACAATGTTAATGATACCTGCACTACCCTCAGCATCATATCTAGCTGATGGTGAAGTAATTACCTCTACGGTCTTAATCATATCTGCAGGAATTTGCTTTAACGCATCTGAAATACTAGAAGCCAAAATGGTCGATGGCTTATTGTTGATTAACACCTTAATATTAGAAGAACCTCTAAGTGATGGATTACCATCTAAATCGACCGAAAGCATGGGTACTTTTTTCAAAACGTCGGTTGCATCGCCACCACGGTTTGTCTGATCTTTCTCTGCATTATACACCGTTCTGTCCACTTTTTCTTCAATCAAGGCCCTTTGACCTTCCACAGTCACTTCGGCTAACATCATGGTGTTGGAACCCATACGAATAACGCCTAAGTCCTTGTCGTCATTTTTACTGGTAATTTCCACCGGGATGCTAATACTATTATAACCTAAGAAAGAAGCAACTAATTTATAACTACCGATCGCAACTTTCGTGATGGTAAATTTACCTACTTGGTCAGCGACAGTTCCATCTACGGGTCTGCCTGTGGTTTTATTGATCAAAGCAACGGAAGCAAATTCAACGGGTTTCGAATCTGTTGAATCCAAAAGATAACCTACAATTTTGGCGGTTCCTTTAGGTGCAGGGGCTGCTAC
>CAMARL010000143.1 GCA_945860325.1 Spirosoma fluviale
AAAAAAATATGATCTACATCGGACCGTTTATTGTCAAATAAGCCGTGAACAAAATTTCCTTTAAAGCCAAAATAGCCTCCTAAAAAATCAGGATGCCAATATTCATTGACCACGATTTCAACCTTAGGCATAGGTAATGCGTTGCCCGAAAATGCAAAAGAACCAGAACTTAAAGTAGAGTCCATCAGCCCCTGAATATACTTTTTTCTTCCGGCCGACAACTCAAATATTCCCCATTTGCCTTTCAAATACGCTTCTTGGACCAATAAATCTGCTTGGGTGTCCCCCAGATTTAACCTAGCCGAGGCACCTAAACCCCAATCCATCTTTTTGCCCTTTCGATATTCCACATAGGCGGAGCCCCCGACATTAATATAATTCTCTTCCGTCGGAACAGCGCCAAACTGATTTGCCCGCAACCAAAAAGGGGTATAATTACTTGATGAAAGACCTCCGCCAAAAGAGAAAGTAGACGTGGTTGCCCTTTGACCAAAAGACGAAAAACACAAAATAGAAAGGATCGCAAAAACGCCTAACCTCTTCACAAACAATCTTTTCGCTTTTTGAAACATTCCTTTTATTAAAAAACCAAATATATAAAATTAATCAATGACTTAAATTAGCCACCAATTCAAATCCCAAACTATCAATACGCAAACGAACCTCGTTCCTGTTTTTTAATCCCATTACTTCGGCTGTCTGACCTTTCAGTGGACCGGTATCAATCGTGATGAAATCACCTACTTTCACCGCCGTGTCTCCTATCACGGAAACCTCCATGTGATCCGATAAAAATTGTTGGATCGCCAAAATTTCCGCATCCTGCACCACCGCAGGTTTGTGCAACCAATACACAAAATTAACCACGCCAAACGTTTTTCTGACTGCGGCCCCCTGAGTAACCAAATCAATATTGACAAAGACATAGGAACGAAATAATACCTCCTCCACAATCTTTTTACGATCCGACCACTGCTTTTTGCGCTTCGTTACTGGGCAATAACTCTCAATCCCCACTTCTGCCAACCTCAAAGAAACCTTTTTCTCCATCCGAGATTTTGTATATACCGCGTACCAAGCCATCTATTCTTAATTTATAACCTTGCGTCTACCAAAGTTCTATCCAATACTGATTTAATGTCAAAAATAATTCCATTCTCGGCCTTCAAGCTCGCAAAAGGCAAATTCAAAAACTCCTGATGTGCCACCGTCAAAACAATCGCATCATATGTTGAGGCCAATTCAGAAACCAAATCGATGCCATGCTCTTTTTTGACTTCGGCTTTATTCGCCCAAGGATCATATACATCGACTTCCATGCCAAAATCACGTAGCTCCCGATAAATATCAACAACACGTGAATTTCGAATATCGGGACAGTTTTCTTTAAAGGTAATGCCCAACATCAAGGTCTTCGCGCCCCCTATTTTTTTGCCTTTTTGAATTAATAATTTGACCAATTTGTTCGCCACAAACAGTCCCATATTATCATTTACCCTTCGGCCCGACAATATAACCTGCGGATAATAACCCAAGCTTTCCGATTTATGAAGCAAATAATAAGGATCCACTCCGATGCAATGCCCACCCACTAAACCGGGTTTAAAATTTAGAAAATTCCATTTGGTCCCCGCAGCCTCTAATACCTCCGAAGTATCTATTCCCATGCGATCAAATATTAAGGCCAACTCATTCACAAAGGAAATATTGACATCGCGCTGTGCATTTTCAATCGCCTTACTCGCTTCAGCCACTTTAATCGATGACGCCTTATGGGTTCCGGCCACAATAATCGATCGGTATAACTGATCCACCCAATCGGCTATTTCAGGCGTAGATCCCGACGTAACTTTTTTGATTTTCGTTAATGTATTTACCTTGTCGCCCGGATTAATTCGCTCCGGCGAATAACCACAAAAGAAATCCTCGTTAAATTTTAATCCCGAACGCTTCTCTAGCACCGGAACACAGTCCTCCTCGGTACAACCCGGATAAACCGTTGATTCGTAAATGACCACATCCCCCTTTTTCAACACACTTCCTATCATCTCGGAGGCCTTTAATAATGGCCCCAAATCTGGTTTTTTGAAATGGTCGATGGGCGTGGGAACGGTCACAATGAATGTATTGCAGCCCGATAAGTCATTTAATTCGGATGAAAATTTTAACTGAGCCGAAGCCTTTAATTGGGCATCACTCACCTCTTGCGTGCGGTCATATCCCCGATTTAATTCGGAAATACGCGTTGCGTCAATATCAAAACCCAGCGTAGGATATAGCTTACCAAACTCCACTGCTAACGGAAAGCCCACATAGCCCAAACCTATAATCGCAATGGATGGATTCATCTCTATTTTGTAAATAATTTGACATCCGAAGCCATCATGTCTTTCACTAAGGCTGGTAGGTCATATTTTAGGGTCCAACCTAATTGCGTTTTCGCTTTTGTTGGATCGCCGATCAACAATTCCACTTCAGTAGGGCGGAAATAACGCGGGTCAACGGCCACCACTTCTTTGCCTATGGCAACTTGGTAAAGCGGGTTATTACATTTTGAAACCTTAGCGATTTCATTCGCGCCTTCGCCGGTAAATTGAACCTCAATTCCTACCTCCGCAAATGCCATTTTGATAAAATCGCGAACCGTAGTCGTAATACCTGTCGCAATGACAAAATCCTCAGGCTTTTCTTGTTGCAAAATTAACCACATCGCCTCCACGTAATCTTTGGCATGACCCCAATCGCGCTTCGCATCTAAATTACCTAAGTAAATTTTATCTTGTTGGCCCATCGCAATCTGAGAAACCCCTCTCGTAATCTTACGCGTCACAAAAGTCTCCCCGCGCAATGGCGACTCATGATTAAATAATATTCCGTTTACCGCAAACATATCATAGGCCTCTCGGTAATTAACCGTGATCCAATAGCCATACATTTTGGCAACCGCATAGGGAGAGCGTGGGTAAAAAGGTGTTTTTTCCGACTGGGGAACTTCTTGCACCAAACCATATAATTCAGACGTAGACGCCTGATAAATCTTTGTCTTTTTCGTTAGGCCCAACAAACGAACGGCCTCTAAAATACGAAGTGTGCCTATTCCATCTACCTGAGCAGTGTATTCTGGCTCATCAAAAGAAACTTTAACGTGTGACATCGCTCCCAAATTATAAATCTCATCCGGTTGCACATCTTGAATAATGCGAATGATATTCGTAGAATCGCTTAAGTCACCGTAATGCAAATGAAAATTGGACGAATCCACATGTGGATCTTCGTAAATATGATCGATTCGGCCTGTGTTGATCAAAGAGCTTCTCCGCTTAATCCCATGAACCACATACCCTTTGGACAATAATAATTCAGCTAAATATGCACCGTCTTGCCCTGTAATACCGGTAACAAGTGCTATTTTTTGTTTTTGAGACATATAAAATCAATTTTAAGCGGCCTAAATAATTAACCGCCTGCGGTTATAAGTGGCAAAATTACAAAAAATAGCAGAGCGACACAATCAAATTTATTTAATGGGTCGCCCCCAAAGAAAGCTATTTATATAATTCTAAAATGGCCGCCTCATGCTTCGCATAAATTTGCTTTCGCTTTAATTTTAACGTAGGCGTAATCTCCCCGTCTGAAATGGTAAACAAGCGCGGCAATAAAACAAATTTCTTTACCTGTTCATATTGGGCCACCGAAGCCATCGTCATCAATACCTCTTCTTCCAATTTGGCGATGACTCTTTTATTTGCAATCATTTCCTGCGGCGAATTTACCTCTAATTCTAGTTGCTTACACCAAACACCTAAGGCTATAAATTCTGGTATAATCAACGCCGATGGGAATTTTTGTCCTTCGCCTGTCACCATGCATTGTTCGATAAAGGATGATTCCTTTAATTTATTTTCGACCAATTGAGGAGCGACGTACTTGCCGCCTGATGTTTTGAAAATTTCTTTCTTGCGATCCGTTATTTTTAAATATTTTCCATCCACAAAAATGCCTATGTCTCCCGTGTGGAACCAACCGTCTTTGTCAATCGCCTCGGCTGTTGCCTCCGGATTTTTATAATACCCTGGCATGATGGAGTCGCCCTTGGCTAAAATCTCTCCATCCTCGGCAATTTTCACCTCCACACAATCTAAAACAGAACCCACACAACCCACCTGAAAATCGGGTGGATTTACTTTCGAAATCGATATAATCGGCGATGTTTCTGTTAATCCATATCCTTCTGAAATCGGTATCCCGGCTGCCCAAAAAACCCGAGACAAACGCGGCTGTAAAGCGGCAGATCCTGATGCGATTAGCCTTACTCGGCCACCCAAGGCCTCTTTCCATTTGCTAAAAATCAATTTTCGATAAAGCCCTAGCTTGAGCGAATCGATTAATCCCAATTTTTTCATGGGATCATAGCTTAAGCCAAATTCAATCGCTCCAAAAAACAAGGTTCTTTTAATCCCCGTAAGCTCATTGCCCTTCGCCATGATTTTATCATAAATCTTTTCTAATAATCGGGGCACCGAGGTAAACATGGTCGGCTTAACCTCCCTAATATTATCTGCAATCGTCTCCATGCTCTCGGCATAGTACGTTGAAGCGCGATAAAACAAATAAACATATATCGTCGTACGCTCATAAATATGGCATAATGGCAAAAAGCTCAGGGTCCTGTCGCCATCCATTAACCCAAAATAATTTCCTCGATCCGTTGATTTTATGTTGCTGATAATATTATGATGCGTCAACATAACTCCCTTTGGTCTGCCTGTTGTTCCTGAGGTATAAATTAAGGTCAACAAATCCTCCGGCTTAACCGCATCCATCAGCTTTTGTAAAACGGCTACATCTTTTCCCTCGCCCTTTTCTTTCACCGTGGACCAAGATTTCGCCCCCTCAACGGGATCAAACGTAAAAATCTCTTTAACACCTTTGTTTTTCTTAGAGGCTTCCTTTGCTTTAAAGTACAAGTCTTCGCCCTCAACAAACACAAATTTTACTTCTGCATTTTCAAAGATAAATTCGTAATCTTCAATCGTGATCGTCGGATACATGGGCACCGTTACGCCCCCTATAATTTGCGTGGCAAAATCAACAAAGTTCCAATGTGGCCTATTTCCTGAAATAATCGCGACTTTTTCTCCAGGCTTTAAACCTAGTTCCAACAAGCCCAGGGCTAACGTTTGAATGTTTTCAAGTGTTTCCGCGCTTGAATATTTTCT
>CAMARL010000144.1 GCA_945860325.1 Spirosoma fluviale
GACCATGTTTGATTTTTGGCGTGTCGATTCGCATCAAAGGTGGTTGAACAATGGGGCATTTAATCACGAATTATTGACCAGCCAAGAAAAAGATTTAGATTTGTTTTACCAACAATTATTTAAGTTCGTCAAAGATTCAAATGCGGTACGAATAGGCCAATTTTTCGACTTGCAATATGTACAGAGAGAAAACTACCCAAGTAAATATGTGTACTCCTATTTACGATATTCAAATGATGAACAATTATTGTTTGTAAATAATTTTCACGCTACGGAGACTTTCCAACTAGAAATTATCATTCCTGATTTAGCGTTAGAATTAATGAATAAATATAATCTAAAATGGAAGATTGAAAATTCGTTTACCCCTCCTACCATTAAATATAAAATCCACGAAATTTTAGATAAAATTTTTGTCGAGATTCCTCCCAATAGTGCATTAATATTTAAATCAATTTGATGAAAAAACTAGGGTATATAATGATGTTTATTTTGGTTGGGGTTCCCGGATATTTTATGGGAGCACAATCATTTAAGGGTATACCCATTAAATTGAAGTTGGAAGTTGAAAAAAGTATTTCATTAAAAACGCCCATCCTGATTGGGCAATTTTTCATCGGAGCCCCTTATTTATCTAATCGATTATCGAAATCAAATCCTGAAAAAGTATACTTTTCATTTGCCGATTTTGATTGTGTTACTTTTGTAGAGAACGTATTAGCCTTGTATTATTCAGATGGGACGAATTCTAAGTTTATTGAAAATTTAATTAAAATACGATATAATGATTCTGTCAGCTATGAAAATAGAAATCACTATTTAACTAAAGGCTTACAAAAACTTGTGGCTTTAAACATACTCTCTCCTATTAACAATCAATTAAACTCGAAATCGATTCAGAAAAATATAAATTATTTGTCTAAACATATAAATAGTAATTATATAAATATGTCTAGGATAATAAGCATTGAAAAATCAATTAGCCATGAAGATATGTACTACTTTGGTTCTAATAATGTCGTAGAGATAAACCACTTAATTAAAAATGGAGATGTCATTGCTTTTGTATCCTCGCGCAATGACTTAGATTTTCAACATGTCGGATTCGTATACATAAAAAATAATAAAAAGTACATTCTTCATGCATCCCAAGAAAAAAAAGTGGTATGCATTTCTGATGTGACCATCGATCAATACTTGTCGAATAATAAAAAAATCAAAGGATTTCAAATTTATAGACCCAATATATAAATGTCTACTTATAATTTTGATCAAGAAATAGATCGCAAAAATACCAATAGCTTTAAATGGGATAACCCAATGTACGAAGGTCGAGATATGTTACCTATGCCAGTAGCTGATATGGATTTTCGAATTGCCGATGAGTTAATCGATACGATTAAAAATATAAATGATCATGGAGTAGTAGGTTATTCCATTGTACCCGATTCATTAAAATTGGCCTATCAAAATAAAATTAAGGAAGTTTATGATTGGGATACACAAATTGATTGGCAAGTGTGGATTCCAGGAATAGTACCTGGTTTAACCTTGGCCTGCTCTACTTTTGTATCATCTTCACAAAGCATTTTAACTCCAATACCCGTCTATCACCCGTTTCATTTAGTTTCTAAATGGGTCGATAGATCACTTTTAACATTTAATATGGTTGAAAAAGATGGTCGATGGGTGTATGATTTTATCGAATTTGAATATCAATTAAAAAAAGCTCCGGGAGTATTTTTATTCTGTAATCCACACAATCCAGGCGGAACTGTTTTTAATGTTGATGAAATAGCTCGTATCATAGATTTATGCAAACAATATGATTGCATGATCTTATCAGATGAAATTCATGCTGATTTACTTTTGCAGTCAAGTGTTAAACACATTAGTATTGGCAAGCATTTACCAATCGAATTCCCTGCTATTACATTTTTTGCTACTTCAAAAACTTATAATACAGCTGGAATGGGTGGTGCTGTAGCCATTATTCCCAATGTAGAAGTTAGAGAGAAATTCATAAAACACTCGCAAGGTATTTTCCCAATGCTATCTAGGCACAGTATTGAAATTATGGAAACTAGCTTGACAATGAATCATGAATGGTTGGATTCTTTGCTTGTTTATTTGAGAAGCAACCATAAATTACTTTCTTCGTTTGTTAATAAGCATGATGGATTGAAGATGTTGCCATTGGAAGCTACTTATTTAGCTTGGATTCAATACGACGCAGATATTTTAGGTGATTTCCAACAAAGGTTATTTAATAATGGATTACATGTTTTACGTGGAGATCAATTTTTAGGGAAAAATTTCATTCGGGTTAATATTGCCTGTACAAAAAAATCATTGGTAAAGGCTTTATTGATCATTAAGAAAACAATTGATGAGACACATTAGATCTTTTTTATTTTTTGGGATAATTTCTCTACTGGCTTATCTGATTTATTATATTATAAGTCAAGATTTATCTGATACGAATAAAGTTTCTTATGACTTCAATGATGAAAAAATAGTTACTTCAGCAATGGATTCTATTTCAAATATGGAACCTACGTTGGATACTATTGAACGCATTTTTCTAGTTTATTTAACCCAAGTAGAAGATTTTGAGGCTAAGGCTGAGATAGAGAATGATTTTGTCAATTTCCAAATATTTAAAAGCCACCAATTGGTATTTGAAAAAAAAATGAAAAACTTTAAAATTAAAAATTTAATAAGTTCTGATTTAAACAATAATCAACAACCTGAATTTTGGATTTTTGGAGATGACAGTGCTCATAAATTTCAAATATTGGGGTATGAATACAATAAAAATTCTTTTAATTTAATAAAATTTCCTAATTTAAAGGGTAGACAAGAATTTGGTTATTCGGGAAATGATTCATTGTATTTAGTTAAATCTGATATTGTCAGATCCTTTCAATTTAAAAATGACCAATATTCGGACTTAATAAATGGTGTTAGAGTTTGCTTTTATTCGTTAGGTCCGGATAATAGCTTTGTTTTAAAAAAAACCTTAGACTTTGAAAATGAATAAAGAAAATTTACGCTCGCAACAATGGTTTGGTAAAACTGGTAAAGATGGCTTTATATATAGAGCTTGGATGAAAAATCAAGGTATTCCAGATGAATATTTCCAAGGTAAACCTGTTATTGGTATCTGTAATACTTGGTCTGAACTGACTCCATGCAACGCACATTTTAGAGAACTTGCCGAATTTGTCAAAAAAGGGGTTATTGAAGCTGGAGGCTTTCCTGTAGAATTTCCCGTTATGTCTTTGGGTGAAACTTTAATTAAGCCTACGGCCATGCTATACCGAAATTTAGCCAGTATGGATGTTGAAGAATCCATTCGAGCTAATCCAATTGATGGAGTAGTTTTGATGTGTGGGTGTGACAAGACCACTCCTTCCTTAGTGATGGGTGCTTGCAGTGTAGATTTACCTACTTTAGTTATTTCTGGTGGGCCTATGATGAAAGGAAAATTTAAAGGCAAAGATATTGGTACCTCAGATGTATGGAGATTTGCCGAAGCATATAAATTAGGGGAATTAACACAAAAAGAATTTGTGGAAGCTGAAGCTTGTATGACAAGAACTCCTGGGCATTGTGCTGTGATGGGTACTGCGTCGACAATGGCTACTATGGTGGAAGCTTTAGGTTTAAGTTTACCACAAAATGCAGCTATTCCAGCTGCCGATGTGCGAAGAAAAGTATTAGCACAACATTCTGGTAGACGCATCGTCGAAATGGTTAATGAAGATCAGAAAATTTCTAAAGTATTAACGAGACAAGCATTTGAAAATGCAATAAGGGTTAATGCGGCTACGGGTGGCTCAACTAACTTTGTTATTCATCTATTAGCAATTGCAGGTAGAATTGGGGTGGAATTAGATTTAAATGATTTTGATAAATTCTCTAGACAAATACCGTTATTAGCTAATATACAGCCCTCAGGGGAGCATTTCATGGAAGATTTATATTATGCTGGAGGTCTTCCGGCATTAATGAATCAAATGAAAAAGTTTTTGAATACGGATGCTATAACAGTGAATGGGAAAACAGTTGGTGAAAACATTGAAAATACCCCTATTTATGACAGTAATATTATCTCAACTTTCGAGGAGCCTTTTAAATTAGATTCAGGAATAGCAGTAGTTAGAGGAAATTTAGCTCCGAATGGAGCTGTTGTAAAACCTTCAGCAGCATCTTTATCCTTATTTAAACATCGAGGCAAAGCGGTTGTCTTTGAAAATATTGAAGATTATCATGCTCGAATTGACTTACCTGATTTAGATATAGATGAAAATTCAGTCATGGTTTTGAAAAATGTAGGTCCTAAAGGTTATCCAGGTATGGCCGAAGTGGGTAATATGGGTATTCCGAAAAAATTATTGGAAAAAGGAGTAAAAGACATGGTCAGAATTTCGGATGGTCGAATGAGTGGCACAGGTTATGGAACTGTTATTTTACACGTAAGCCCTGAATCTGCTGCTGGTGGACCATTAAATTGGGTTGAAAATGGAGATTTTATTGAATTAGATTTGAACAATAGAAGTATTCATTGGGAAGTTAGTGATGAAGAATTGTCCCAAAGAAAATTAGCTAATCCTATTGTCCCTGTAAAACAAATTAGAGGATATGTGGGATTATTTATTGATCGCGTAGAACAGGCGCATGTTGGTGCCGATTTTGATTTTTTAAAGGGTGGTTCAGGTTCAAAAGTAACAAGAGACTCGCATTAGAATGAAGAAGGTAATTGTCACAGGTGCAGGCCAAGGAATTGGATTAGAAGTAGTTATACAATTATGCAAGGAAGGGTATTTTGTCATTTGGAATGAAATTGATCCTTCCGTTTTCAAATCAGCCTCACTGCAATTGGAAAAACATTCGTTGACAAACCATTTGGGGATCTTAGGTGATTCAAGTAGCGAATTATTTTTGATTGATTTAGCTAAAACGATCAGTAATACACCTGGAACTTTATATGGTTGCGTTTGCAACAGTGGAATTACAACTTTTGGCAATTTCCTTGATTATCCAAGGGAATCCATGGATTTATTGTTAAAAGTCAATGTTTCAGGTACTTTCTTCTTAATACAATTCATTGCCAAATTATTAAAAGATAGTAAATCAAAAGGATCCATTGTGGTTACCACTTCCGTTACTGGTCATCAAGCTCATCCTGATTTAGTGGCTTATGG
>CAMARL010000145.1 GCA_945860325.1 Spirosoma fluviale
TGGCTTTCACACTTCGAAATTGAATTCCGGAGTTGACAAAGCCCTCCGTTCCGGTCAATTTTATCTTCAGTTTCAAATAAAAATTATGGTAGATTTTTTTAGCCACGAGGAAATTGTTGTGAGGAACTCTTGTGTCTAAGGACCCACCCACCAACATCCCATCCTGGATGCGCCAAGTTAAAGTGTCGCCTTCCCAGCCTTTAAATGTTTTGCCATCAAATAATTTTTGTTTTTTGTTGGGCTTCGAATCTGGCCGTAGATTAGCACGATTAAATCCATATGTCGGGCTGATGGATATCCACAGCATAGCAATAATCAAGTAATTGTACATTTTCATTTTCATAGGTTTATAAAATCGTTTTAAATTTACGACTTTGTTTGAAATAGCCTAGGAATCAAAACGTTTCTTTGAAATTTGTCCCGAGAGTGACGGTTAAATACATGTAGGGTTTGGTCAAATAAATACGCTTTTTATCATCTGACGCGCGCCTTTAAAAATGCCAAAATCCTGATAAAAATTTATGTGGGGCTTATCAAAAAACTAGCCCTTCATTTATTCCAGCCCTGCGAATTTCTTCACTTTTTCCCACACAGCATCATGCACGGGAACACCTTTGATTAAATTCTCTTGCCTATTTCTGAGTGATCTTTCCCCGGGATAGAGAATTTCCCCTCCTTCGCCAACTGGGCTTGCCTGTCTTAATTGGTCAATCGTCTGTTTCAACGCTTGGTCCACAAACGGCTGATCATTCATTTTTAATGGGTCAATCGCGATGAAAACTTGGGAACAACCCCCACAATTTCCATATCCATATTGGTCAATGGCCGCCGTTGTTTTTCCATTGGATAAAAGACTGGCTAATAGGTCTAACATGATGGCAAAGCTCGACCCTTTCCAATAACCGGTCGGCAATATACGTCTCGTTTTTTCTATCTCTCCGGGGTCATCGGTCAACAAGCCCTCCGAATCAAAGCCGCCAGGATAAGGAAGTTTATCGTGATTTAATCGTGTATGTTCTAATTTTCCATACGAATATAGAGACATAGCCATATCCAAAACCACATGACCTTCCTGCCTCGGAATTGCCATGACAAATGGATTATTGCCAATGCTGGCAGAAGTCGCACCCCAAGCGGGCATACACGATTCCGTATTGGTCCAACAAATTCCGATCATGCCTTGGTTTGCGGCGTGCCAACCGTATGTTCCGCCGCGCATCCAATGTGTTGTATTGTTCAAGGAGACCAATCCCAAACCTGTGGATTTTGCTATGTCAATCGCGCGATCCATCGCAAAAAAAGCATTGGTTACGCCCGGCGCCAAGTTGCCATTGTAAATTTCAATGGATCCCAATTGTTGCTCAAGGGTCGGCCTAGCACCCAATTTCACCCATCCATTTTCTATAAAATTGATAAAGCGTTCCACCCGATTTAAGCCATGGGAAAATATGCCATCGCAACTTGTTTCTGCATGCGTCCGAGCACAAATTTCAGCTTGATCTTCGGACATTCCCGCGCGGATAAAGGCTTTTTTTATCGTAGATTTTAATTCTTCAAATTTGATTCTTTGCATTGAACGAGACTGTAGCAAGCAGCTTTACTAAATTTGGAAATTTAGTAAAGCTAAAGAGAAAAAAATAAATACGAAACGAAGAGTGATCGAGTACTTGATCATTTCAAATATTCTAAAATTTAATAGGTGGGTGTCATGTCGCTTTCCACACAAATGATGTAGTCGGCTTTTCCTACATGTTCCGGCAAAAGGGATTGAATATCTTCTTGGCTGACAGTCGCGATGGTAGCGATTTTCACATTAGGGTTTGACTTTTTTAGGTACCAAGAAATGCCTTCAAAATATTCAGAATGGTAAGAGCCATTGTAATGAATAAATAGGCCCCCTGGCTTTTGATTTTGAAAAATAAAATGGGCCATTGTCGCATCCTTAATCGCTTGGGCTTTGGCCATATTTGGCATTTTATGCTCCTCCATCATCTTGAGCATCTTGACATAACTGGGTAGCTCAGCGTCGTACAAAATAGGCAAAGGTGCAATCCACATTTTTTCTTCCGCGGTCAATTTATCCAGACTTTCAAAACCCCCTTTGGAGACAAGACTTGCATATTTACGCGGAATGTTTGTGGCTATAAATTGGAGCTTATTTTCTTTGGCTAAATTAACAAGAGGAGCATAATCCGTTTTATAGTTTTTCCAAAGTCGGGCCGTTGAATCCAAACCCTTTTCCGTCATTTTTCCATTCAAGTACAGATTTAAAGCTGGCTGATTATCCTGTTCAAACATCTCAGCGCCTAAAACTAATTCGCGGGCCGACAAACATGATTTGGTGATTTCCAACTCTAGCCAATGGCTAATCGGGTTATTATGTAATTCTCCGACCAATACCACATCTTGCTTAATGAGCGTTTTAATCATTTTGCTATAGGCCAATTTCTTGCCCTTCGCATTATACAGAATATAAGCGGGCTTGTTTTGAGCCGTCAACAAATAGGGCATAAGCGCTCCTAAAACAATGATCAATAAGAATTTTCTCATGGCCTAAATTTCATATCGGGTAAAAATAGTAAAAATTAGGCTTTTATCAGAACGGGGATAATATCAATGAAGAATGGCTTAAAATCTATCCAAACAAGACTAATCCAATCAAAGTTGTCATCTTTTAAGTTCATTCATCCTTTCTTCCATGATGAACAAAAAATTGCGCTCCAGGATTCCAGGAGACGACTTTGTGTGGAACATCAGCTTAAACTACTTGTTTAATAAGCAGTTGAAACGCATTTAATTACGCGCTTTTAAACTGGAATTTCGGCTAATATTTATTTTATCTTAGCCGGTTTTTCTTCCTTGTTGTTTTTATCCTTCAAAATAAAAAACCGTAGCGCCAACTCATGCGTCTGATTGCTCACTTTACTAATTGCGCTCGTTGGCATTTCATAAACATATCCGATGTAGGTTCTTTTGGTCGCTTGGACGCCTAAGCGAATACCCCAACTTTCTTGATGTCGGTAGTTTAATCCTACGTCAAGTGAGCCGCGCAGGTTGGCTTTTATTTGTAAAAAGAACAAGAGCTTTAAAGCCCTTGTTCATTACCTATCAAGATTACCTATTGAAAAAGGAAGATCCCTTACTTCAACAATTTCATTTTAATGGGATCCCAATGAATGATTTTCTTAGAGAAATAACTTTCGTTACAAGCCAAAGCAGGTGCCGCAGCTCTAAATCCAAAAGTGGCATCTTCTACAACGGCTTTCCCTGTTCTGATCGCATCAAAGAAATTAGTAAAGTGATCTAAATGTTCGTTGTAGCCTGTCGGTGGTTTGAACGTAACATCCTCTTTCAATGGACGCTTTTTCTGTGCTTCGGTCCATTTCGCATCGTATTCCTTTTGCATTTCCTCTTGCATGCTTTTGGAGAATGTAAATACGGAATCATATCCACCAAAGCCTGGGGCTTCTGGTAAAATACTATGCTTGATCGAGATGTTATTTCCTTTGACATCCATCACCCCTTCGGAGCCGATAAACCGGGTAACTTCTTGGCCACCTGTTCCACTAATAAAGTTTACCTGAAGCGTTAGTTGGAATGCCGGATGTTCAGCCGTATCTCCATATTGCATCGTTCCCGCCATCACATCAGGTAGATTTCTTCCATCTTTCCAGTGACTGAATTGGCCTGTGCTGACAATGGTCCGAGGTCCTAATGAATTGGTTACAAAATGCGTTCCACTCAATAAGTGAATAAATAAGTCGCCGGCCACACCCGTTCCTACTTCTTTAAATGCTCTCCACCAGAAGAATTTCTTGGCGTCAAATTCCATTTTACCCGTTGCTTCCACAAAGCGATCCCAGTCGGTCGACATAGCACTAGCGTCTTTTGGTATGGTATATTCCCAAGCGCCGATGGAGCTTTGTCGGTCATACACGGCATTCACCATGTTTAATTTACCTATTTCTCCGGCGGCCAATAATTCCTTCGCTTTTGCTAAGCCGAGGCTACTGACACGCTGGGAGCCTACTTGCAATACTTTGTTTGAATTTTTTTGCGCCTGAATGACTTTATATCCTTCGTCTATTTTATAGACCATGGGCTTTTCCACGTAGACGTGTTTTCCTTTGGCCAACGCATCCAAGGTAATTCGGCAATGCCAAACGTCCGTAGTCGCGATGATCACCGCGTCGATATCCGCACGGTCTAATAATTCCTTATAATTTCGGGTGGTGTAAAGGTCTTTACCATATAATTCTTTGGCATTTTCAATGCGTCCTGTATACAGATCACAAATACCGGCTAGTTCAACACCCGGAACTTTCAGGGCGGTCGCTAAATCGAAGTGTCCTTGAACCCCAAAACCGATTACTCCTAATCTAATTTTTTCGCCCACTGAAACGCGCTTTTCATACAGCATAATTCGCTCCTCGGATTTTTGTTGGGCTGCTAAGGAAGACAATGGGAAGGCGGCGCTTGCCACGCCTAAGGCTCCTATCTGTTGCAAAAACTTTTTGCGTGATGATTGATTTTCTTTCATAAGTTTAGATTTGTAGGCCAATTTAATATAAAATTTCTAGAGACCATTCATTTAGGTTTACAAAGGTCTAAGTATGCCTATAGATAAAGTCAGACGATCGCTCTCTTTTCAACAGAAAATCACCGCTATTTCTTTAAAAAGAGGCAGTAATTTCTCTCGTATTTGCCATTAAAATAAGGTCCTAAATACGAGGAAAATGAATTCAAAATTGTTAACAATTTTTTAATATTATTGTATCCTTAAGGTTCAAAAAATAAGGTATATTTAAGTGTAAAAAATAACAACCATGCTATCAATCAACACTTTAACAGAAGCCCAAAAAAACGTGATCAAAAATGAATATCGCGTTCATTTAAATTCGTCAAAATCTATTTTTGACGTGGATTATATCGTCGATGAAATTTTCGATACTTGTGTCATGAATCATTCGATTTTTGATTTATCTCAAGATAATGAAGCAGGCGATTTAGCTACGAGTTATTATCAATTGGTCTACGATTTTTTAGAAGAGTTATCTGAATTAGAAGAGGTCGCTTAAATTCTCTTTTTCACAAGTGTTTAATCTTATGCTTAAAGGTTCTTATTGAACCCTGAGGCATGGTAAAAATCGATGGTTTTTTTCTACATTAGGCTTTTTAAAAAAGC
>CAMARL010000146.1 GCA_945860325.1 Spirosoma fluviale
CAAATCCCCGAGATCAAGGAATTACTGGCTAATCAATCCTCTGCTTATTTGGCAAAATGGGCGGACCATTTAAATCCCTGCCTTAAACTGGTTCAGAAAATAGAAGAGGCTTTGCGGGAAGATGCGCCTATGTTGATTCATCAGGGGGGAATCATTAAAACAGGCTTTTTGCCGGAACTTGACGAATTACATTTGTTGTCGGCCAACGGCAAGGAATATTTAGCCGCGATGCAGAAGCGTGAAATTGAACGTACGGGCATTAGTTCCTTGAAAATTTCTTATAATCGGGTTTTTGGGTATTATTTGGAAGTGACGCATGCACACAAAGATCGCGTGCCGGCCGACTGGATTCGCAAGCAAACCTTGGTGAATGCGGAACGCTACATTACGGAGGAGTTGAAAATTTATGAGGAGAAGATTTTAACGGCTGAGGATAAAATCGCGTCGATTGAGTTGGGCATATTTAACGAATTGGTCCGCGAGGCTTTGGGGTATTTGGAATTAATTCAGATCAATGCGACTGGCTTGGCCACCTTAGATGTGTTGACCAGTTTTGCGGTAGTCGCTCAAAAAAATAAATATGCAAGGCCTGTTTTACATGAGGGGGATGCGATTGAGATTATTGCGGGTAGACATCCCGTGATCGAAATGTCTTTGGCCGCAGGGGAGGAGTACGTTCCGAATGATGTGTTTTTGGATCATGAAACCCAGCAAATCATGATGATTACGGGGCCAAATATGGCGGGAAAATCCGCGCTTTTAAGGCAGACCGCCCTGATTGTTTTATTGGCCCAAATGGGTTCATTTGTCCCGGCAGATTCAGCCAATATCGGTTTAGTCGATAAGGTATTTACTCGGGTGGGTGCTTCGGATAACTTGTCCAAAGGCGAGTCGACCTTCATGGTCGAGATGACCGAGACCGCTGCTATTTTAAATAATTTGTCTAGTCGGTCATTGGTTTTATTGGATGAAATCGGTCGGGGTACCTCGACTTACGATGGCGTATCGATGGCCTGGGCGATTGCCGAGCATCTACATAATCATCCCAAAAACAGTGCTAAGACATTATTTGCCACCCATTACCATGAATTAAACCAGTTGGCCGAAGACTTTCCTCGGATAAAAAATTACCATGTGTCGGTCAAAGAAGTGGGTAATAAAATTGTTTTTCTTCGCAAATTATTGCCGGGTGGTTCGGCGCATAGTTTTGGTATTCATGTGGCCCAAATGGCCGGAATGCCCAATTCATTAGTCTTAAGGGCCCATGAAATTTTACAAAATCTAGAAAAAGATCATTCGTTGGACGACCATGTGGAACGCCTGAAAGATATGCCAAAAGCAAATTTCCAAATGAGTTTATTTGGCGCCGAAATTCCGGAGGGGTTGCAAAAAGTGCAGGATCAATTAAATGCTTTGGATGTAAATACACTTTCGCCGATTGAGGCGTTGTTGAAGTTGAATGAGCTGAAACGTCTGTTGTAGAGACGCGATAATCGCGTCTCTACATTTTCAATTCCTCACATCCAATCCCCAATTCAATTTATTGCGGAGTGTTTGAAGAAAATCGTCGCCGGGAATTTTGACAATTTTGCCTGAAAATGCAGCCTTTTTGACTTCAATAGTTATTTTGCTATCGATTACCCGAGATCTTGAATCGATGGAAATTAAGAAATTGTTACTTCTGCTGCTCACCTCAAATTTCAGAACGGAGTTACTGGATACAATTAAGGGACGCACATTTAAATTATGTGGGCTCATTGGCGCAATAACAAATGAATCTGAAGTGGGAATGACCAAAGGTCCGCCCACGGAAAGTGAATAACCCGTAGATCCGGTAGCTGTGGATACAATGATCCCGTCAGCCCAATAGGTATTCAAAAAATTGCCGTCTAAAAAAGTTTTGATTTGAATCATGGAAGACGAATCTGTCTTCATGATGCCTACTTCATTTAGGCCAAAATCTTTGCCATTAAATAAATCTATTTCGGCATCCACCGAGACTAAACATCGGTCCTCGATGGTATACTCGTTCGATAAAACATGTTGCAAAGCCTGGGGAACTTCTTCGGGAGAAAGCGTGGCCAAGAATCCTAATCGGCCTGTGTTAATTCCCAAAATAGGTATTTCCTTAGCGCCCACGTGGCTTAAAGTCTCTAAAAAAGTTCCATCTCCACCAATACTCCAAGCCATTTGAACACTTTCAGGGCCTTGATCCATTGAATAACTTTGAAATTTATCTAATGGAAATCCATGCTCTTTCAAGTGGGCAAGAAAGCTTTCTGAAATTTGAATCTTTTCGTTTTTCGCTGAGATATCTGCCCATAATTTTTCCATCACAGGCTTCATGTCAGCCGAAAACTCCTTACCGTGAATGGCTAATGGGAAATTCAAAGCTTAGGGATTTAAATATTTCAATAGTAAATCAAAGCGCGATTGGTCCACTTCTTCTTGGTCACCAAACATGAACGCTTTTTCAATATGAATTTCGTGTCGCTCTAAGCTTTTTACGATCGCTGAAAATTGGTCTGTTTGAATTTGTAATATTAATTCTGGCCAAACGTGATCTTCTTTGGTCGATTTCGTTAAATAACTTCGGGTGATTAAACCTTTATTTTCTTCAATTATTTTGGCAATAACGCTCATGGAATCTCTTTGGGTATGAAAGACAATGCGAATAATTCCTCCATTTTGCGCATTAAATCCGGTGTAAAATAAAGTTTTAGCGACGGATTGCCAAGGCAAATATCCTTGATATTTCATTTGATCATCTACCACAGGAATGACCCAAAAACCACTTTCCTCAAAAAAAAGTAGACTCGCTAAAATATCTTCTTCTGTTTCTATTTTTACCTGATTAAGTTCATGCTGAAATTGGTCAATTTTACCATCCGGATGCGTGGCTTTCATTAACATTTCCTCGGTTATATTCCCGATCCATTGTTTTTTGTCAAGCACGGAAATAACGTTCATGTTATTTGAGTGCATGATTTTCAAGGATTTTTGCACCGAATCTTGAATGGAAATGGTGGGTAAATCAAAGGATAAAAATGCGAGTGCCATCATGACGCAATGGGATTATTTTCTAACCATGTCGACAAAATTCGATTGAACTCATCAGGTTGTTCCATCATGGGTGCGTGGCAACAATGATCAATGAATTGCAATTCCGATCCCGGAATTAATTGATTGAATTCGTGGCCTACATGAGGTGGGGTGATGGTGTCATTTAATCCCCAAATCAAGAGCGTTGGGGTTTTAATGCGCACAATATCTTTGGCCATATTATTTCGCTGCGCTGATTTTGCAATGGCGATAATGCGCAATACTTTTGGGATGCTATTAATGATCTCAAATACTTCGTCGACCAATTCCTTGGTAGCCGTTTTAGGATCATAAAACGTATATTCAATGCGTTCCTTGATAAATTCGTAATCGCCACGTTTCGGATAAGTCCCTCCCATAGAATTCTCAAATAAACCGGAAGAACCCGTTAAAATAAGCCTTTCTACTTTATGCGCATGTTTTAAGGTATAAATCAAAGCCACGTGACCCCCTAAGGAATTTCCGATTAAGCTAAAGCTTTCTAGTTTTTTGAATGCGACAAATTCTTCGAGAAAAACGGTTAATCCTTCGCATCCAGCCTCTTTAATAGGCATATCGTGGATCGGCATGAGTGGAATGATGACTCTGTACTTTTGAGTAAACAAATTAATTACGCCTTTCCAGTTGCTTAAGGCGCCAAACAATCCATGAAGTAAAAGTAGAATTTCGCCTTTTCCTTCATCAATGTATTGATAATTGTTTTCCTCCCTAATACTAAAGTTCATTCCGAGCTGCCATTTAATCTGCAAATTAGTAAAAACACTTCAAACTTTTGTAAGTTTAAAATGTTTATGAAAATATAAACTTAATATGAATTCAATTGTGATCGTTGGCGGCGGAATAGCAGGTCTGCAAGCAGCGCATATTTTACAAAACAAAGGGCTTGATTTTATTTTAATTGAAAAATCAATGTCACTAGGCGGTAGGGTCCAAAGTGAAGAATTTCAAGGGTTTATCTTAGATCACGGTTTCCAAGTTTTACAGACAGCCTATCCAGAAGTCCAACGAAGTCTTCAAATATCTAAATGGGATTTATCTTATTTTCAATCGGGCGCTTATGTGCTAAACGAGGGGAAATTTAAACCTTTTCTCAATCCATTAAAATCGCCTCTCTTATTTTTAAAAAATATCACTGCGGCGGGGGCTACTATCTTTGATTTTTTGAAGTTGGTATGGATTTGGTTAAAAACACAAGGTTCGATTTCACCAATAAATTCGGACCCAGAAACTACCTCTGAACTTATCTCTCGATATCGTTTTTCAGAAAAATTTCAGCGCAATTTTTTAAGGCCTTTTTTTGCTGGCATCTTTTTAGATGATCAACTGAGCCCGCCGGCATCCTTGTTTTTCTATTACATGAAGCAGTTTTTAGAAGGGAAAGCCGCATTACCAAAAAATGGAATCGGAGATATCGCTTTAGATATCGCTTCAAGAATTCCTAAAGAAAAAATAAGAATAGGGGTTTTCGTCACTGAAATCAAGGGTAAAACGCTACAATTAAATAATGGCGAAACGGTTCTTTTTGACCAATTGATCTTAGCGACAGATCCCAAACAAGCCTGTGAATTATTGAAAATTAATTTTCCTCCACAGGCACATTTTGGTTCCAAGACCTTTTATTTCAGCATGGACAAAAAGCTTGAGACTCCATTGCCTCTCATTCATTTGATGCCATTACATTCAAGTCCATTGTTGCATTTTTCTTGCTTGAGCCAAGTAAATCCTGCCTTAGCCCCTGAGGGAAAGCATTTGATGTCGGCCACTAGTCTGCAGATGGATCTTACGGACAAAGAAGTGGCGGAGGAATTAGCGCGGGTTTTGGATCTTTCACCGAACGATTTTATATTCTTGAAATCTTTTTCAATTCCTCATTCTTTATATAAGTTGGGTTGTTTTGCTGAAGTTTGCCAAAAAGCAGAGAAGGAAAATATTATGTTAGCTGGGGATTACACGCTTTTCCCATCGTTGCAAGCAGCCTTATCCTCAGGCCGAAAGGCTGCAGAAAAAATCGTAGCAAGCAGCCAAACTGATTAAGGTCAATATTTTTTTTCTGATTTTGCGTACATTTG
>CAMARL010000147.1 GCA_945860325.1 Spirosoma fluviale
TTGTGAAACTCGTCCTCTAAGTTCAATAAAACTTTTCGTGTTCGCACGTCGACCACCTCGCCACTAGAAGGATAGGCAAATTTTCCGTCTAAACTAAACGTAATCCAACCCGGCATATCTTTCATGGGGATCGTTGTTAATTGTTGGTAGGGCGCGACCGCCGAAAACACATGTAATCGCATATTAAACCCATCACATAACCAAATTTCCTTTTCGTCTGGAGTCAAGCCAATGCCATGACTCGGGTTTCCATGTCGGCGTACAGGCCCTTTATTCCAACCTTCTACCACCAAACTGGCTAATTTCTTGCCCGTTTTCAAATCCCCCACTTCAAATCCCAATAAACTATCGACCGTCACAAAACCCAAAGATTCATCATGGTTTATGGTGAATGGCCTAACATAGCCTAAAAACGGACCCACTTTCAAACGTATTTGATGTGTTTTTGTATCGGAGACATATAACCACGGATTTCCTATGTCGCCCATATAAACTGAATTTCCAGAGGAACCATACACCGTATTATGCGCCCGCTTAAACCCATCAATTTTTTTAATGATATCCCCCGTTTCGCAATTGACCACATTCCAGAAATTTTTCTCTAAGGAAGGTAAATACATGGTTTTGCCATCTGGAGAAATAGACATGCGGTCGCAACCTCCTACAAATTGCCGTTCCCAAATCACTTTTTCAGTCGTCAGATCAATGCGCTGCAAGGACTCCAAGGTACTCACATAAATACTATTCAAAGGAACACTCACAGCAACTCCTTTGACATTCGAAGGTTTCCCGTTGGGATGCAAGCCTTGAGTTTTGATTTTTTTGACAAATTTATGTCCATGATCCATATCAAAAACTAAAATCCCATGTCCGCCATAACCCAAATAATCACGTATTCCAGGTGCGGCAACATATAAATAACGATTTGCTTTTAATTGTTGGGCTAGGCCTTGAAAGGCAAAAGTCGCACTGATCAAAATAGTTAATATGTATTTCATGGTATGATAGGTTTAATTATAAAAGGTGATTTAAATATAAATTAATAATATTCAAATTTTGAGCATAAATAATCTTTACATGTTATAGCCAACCCATGAATGATTTTTCATCAAATCACTGGAAAAGCATTGGGCAAAAAAGAAATAATTATTGGGTCATAAAGACCCATTTTACTTCTTTTACATATCCCATAGGCGCTTGAGTAGGTTGGCTTCCGGCCAATTTACCTTGAGTATCTTTTTGAACTGAAAAATGTGTTAATGAAAATGCTCCTTTTTCATAATCAAATGATTTTCCATCATCGTCATACAAGGTAAACTCACCCGTAGTTTTACCATAATGGCGCATTTCAAGCGGCCATTTCTGTCCCGTTTTAGGGGCTTGTCGGTGTACAGGAACCATCGGTATAATTCCCCCATCACGAACAAACAAAGGAATTTTTTCCAAGGAAGGTTCGATCTGAATGATTTGATTTTCGCCCACAAATGCACCTGTGTAAAAATCATACCATTTGCCTTTTGGCAAAATAACGTTTCTTGTTTTCTCTCCGGCA
Source organism: Spirosoma fluviale (assembly GCA_945860325.1). GTDB lineage: Bacteria > Bacteroidota > Bacteroidia > Cytophagales > Spirosomataceae > Aquirufa > Aquirufa fluvialis_C. Next base: position 1,553 of record CAMARL010000147.1, read on the forward strand.
AACATCGGGGCCACTAAAATGGCATCCCCCATCATGTATTGATCCTTTATATCTTTACGGATGGCCATTTGGTATGGATTCTGAGTGGCGTCAAATTGCCCTCGCTCCTGCACATTTTGGGAAACAAAACCGTCCACCAATTGCATCGCTCTAAAGGGAGGTTTCCCTTCTCGATGGTATGCGGCAAAAGTCGTATACAAATAAGGAAGTAATTGCATCCGTAAATTGGCCACATCCTTAACCGCATCAGCCACCTCAGGAAAAGTCCATGGTTTGGTGCCATCGGCCCACGCATTGATCATGGCCATAGGAGAAAAACAAGCCGATTGCATTCTTCTGATCCACTCTTCGGCCGTTTTTGAAGCACGAACTTCGGGGGTCCAGAGAACGCCGACAAAACTACTGTTCACCAAAGCGGTAATAAAATCTTTATGGTTGTAATAATCGTTGTAAATCACATAGGGTAAATAACTCCCTCCCGCATTCGAGGCACGTACTAAACCGAAGGTTCGTTTATTGATTTCCTTGTACCAATCGGCCGTCATTTTTTGAACCAAAGATCCATACATCTGCCTCATCTGTTCGGCACTAGTTCCTGATGGAAATGTGGCCACATCCGGCCAGACCCAATTGTCGTAGCCATCCACCTCGTCAATTTTATATCCACCAACCCCAATGTCCAAATGATTTTTCTTAAAGTGATCTTTATATAATTGGCGTGTTTTGGCCAAAGTAAAATCAGGCACTAAACCATTCCAAACCGTATGTGAACCCGTGAGGTTTTTGACCAAAGGGTACAAAGAGGACTTAGGAGAAACGTAAGGATTCATCCATAAATTGGCCGAAACCCCCTTGGCAGCTAATTGGTCTAAAAATAATTTAGGGGAGGGGAACCTCGTTAGGTCCCATTCAAAAGTACAAGGATAGGACATGCTGTGCCAACCTGGCTCTACGCCAATAAAATCTAATGGGAAATCGTGTTCCTCAAAACTGTTTACTTCCTTTAAAATATCGTCTTGTGAATACAGCGTGGGTACTCGTTGGGTAAACCCTAAACCCCATTTAGGCGGCAAATATCCACCACCGCTCATCAAATTATAGCGCTGTACGACCTGCATGGTCGACGGACCAGCAAAAACATATAGGGTTGTCCCTGAGGCTGGGACTAATATTTCAACTGCATCCGAATAAGGCTGCGCATCCCATTTTTTATTGGTATTTCGATCTTGCAGTTCAGGAGGATTTTTGGAATCTACTCGAACTCCAGTTCCCGCATAAACCGTAATGTATTGAGCTGCGTCAATTAAAACTCCGTAGCCTTTGGTAGACACATAAAATGGGACGGGCGCGTGCGTCCGACCATTATCCTTGCCTCCGAAGTGATCCATATGGAGATTTAAAATCCGACCCCGCTGATTGACCGTTTGAAAATTTAAACCTAAACCAAAAATTTGCTCTTCTTTTTGAAGTGGAAATTTCAGGTACGTTTTACCGTCAATGACCTTGACTTCAATCGCAGCCTTGTCTAATGGGAATTGGGTTTTAGGTAAAATTTGGAGCGCGGCTAAATTAGCCTTGCCTCCAGCTGCTTTTAATAAACTGTGTTTTTGAGGCTTGCCCACTTCCGCTTTCCAGATCCCTGGATAGCTTTCTTTCCAAATGACAGGAACTTGTGCGAGCGTTATGGTTGCTGACGCGAATAAAGTGATTGCAATATGGAAAATCTTCATAGCCCAGAAATTTAAACCTATTTATTTTTTATAGGCAATGCGGTAAATAGACCCATTTAAATCATCACATACATAGAGAGATCCGTCTGGTCCCTGCGCTAATCCGCATGGACGATGTTGGATCGGACCAGAAGGTTTAACTAAATCGATGCCTGCAAAATTATCTGCAAAAATCTCCCATTTGCCGCTTGGCTTATTATTTACAAAAGGAACAAAGGCAACTAAATACCCCTTTTTCAATTCAGCCGATTGGCCATGGAAGGCTACAAATGCACCATTTCTGTATTTCGCAGGAAACATTTTACCCGTATAGAAAAGTAAGTCATTGGGTCCCATATGTGCTGGAAAAGTAACAGTTGGATTAATGGCCTTTTCGTCCCCTACTTTTTTTCCATCGCCACCATACTCAGGAGCTTGAATTTTTTTATTTTGAAACTGGTCATAATAGATATAAGGCCAACCCGCATCATCTCCTTCATGCAATTCATAAATAGCCTCGGCAGGCATTTCTTGGCTTTGCTTAGGCGTATAAAATTGAGGATAAAAATCATGAAATTGACCACGGCCATGCGCAGTGATAAATAAGGAATTGGTTTTTTCATTCCAAAAAGTCCCTACCGAATTTTTAATTCCCGTTGCATAACGTGTACCATCTTTAAATCCTTGATTTAATTTATCTGCATTAAATTTCCAAATTCCACCGGCTGAATCTAAAATAGAGCAAGGAACCATTCCAGTCCCAGTACCTGGAATTCTACAAGCGTCATTATAAGAACCAATGGAAACGTATAAGTTCGATTTGTTGTCAAAAGAAAAAGGCTTCGCATTATCACGTCCATGATCCAGTAAACCATTCACAATGTTTTCAGGATTTTCTGTATCGATTACCTCCTCATTTGCATTCAACTTATAACGATAGACTCCCTTGTTTGACGAGGCGTATAGATATCCTTTATTGATTAAAATACCTGTTCCCGTATAATTTCCAAAAAGCTTCGTCTCGTCGATGACCCCATCTTTATTGGTATCACGTAACAAATAAATCCCTTTGCCCTCTTTTAATTTAGATAATTTAGCATAAATATCCCCATTTTTCGAAATGGTCATGTGCCTAGTTGCGCCCAAATCAGAAGCCAATATTTGGACTACGAATCCTGCAGGCACTTTAATGTCGGTGGTTTCAACGACCTTCTTCGTAAGATTTGCATTCCATCGATATGAAATAAAACTAAATGTACTGAAGAGCACTAGGACCAATAAAACGAATTTTAGATTTAAATTTTTCATAGAATATAACATAATCGAGCGTATTAGAAAGCTGATTATTTTTAGGTTTAGATAAGCTAATATCTTATAAAACTATATTTTCTTTTTGGGAGGAACAAATTTATATTGGACAATTTTGGATCTACCATGACCTGACCTTTCATGGTTTTTTTGAATCAAGCAAATTTAGCTTTTGATTTGCCTTGAAATTTTGATTAATTTGAGGTACAAAATAAACAGCTATGAAAAATACAATTGCCTTAATTTTAAGTTTTCTTGTCATGTCAAATATGACATCGACAGCTAAATCCGTGGGAGATGAAAGTCTTGAGGGTCGCTGGGATATTACAGTGACCAAAGGAGATAAAAAGCTCCCATCTTGGCTCGAGGTAAATCACTCCGGCATCCGAACTTTAACGGGTTCTTTTGTAGCGGATGGCGGAAGCGCAAGACCCGTTTCCAAAATAAATTTCAAAGATGGGAAATTATCCTTCCGCATCCCTCCACAGTGGGATGATTCAGACCAAGATTTGCAAGTAGAAGGTGCCCTTGAAAATGGAAAATTATCAGGCACCATGATCACATCCAAAGGAGAAAA
>CAMARL010000148.1 GCA_945860325.1 Spirosoma fluviale
TTCCAAGCAGAATACCAAAAACTAGCCACTCGGTTAGACGCTAAAAGCATTCTATTTTCGATGGAAGTGCCTAAGCGATTGCCGTACGCTTTTATAAAGTCTTTGGTGTAATACTGTAATTTACGGCCCCCACGTTCAACTTCCATGAATGCTTTTGCCTCACTCATTTCTGCTCGGATGGCTAATTCAGTTTTATATATTTCAGGAAGCATGTCATGAGATTCCAATAAAATTTGAAAGATAAAATCCTGTGGATTTTTAATGTAGGTAACGGTTGGCACTTTATTAAATTGATAATTTCTCAAAAATTCCTCAGGCACTAAACTTTCCCACAAAACATGAATTCCTTTTTGGTTTGTAAATTGTCCATCGTGATTTTTAGTCGTATGTAATGGAACATGTGAATCAGCCACATAATGGCCTAAATCGGCTGCATAAAACAAAACAGAATCCTTTAAATTATGTTGGAATGAATAAACCAATCGCTTATACACCCGATTTACCTCCCAAGGCACAATCCCTTCATTTTTCAAACTATCCAAGGAATATTTTTTGATGGCGGCGGAAAAATCATGTGGAATACTGGTTCGATAGTTAGGGCCAAAAACCTCAGCATCCATATCTAAATAATGCTTAGGGTCCTCTGATTTATCATCACGTCTACGAACATCTGGCCGAATCGAGTGGGTCACTAAATAATCTTGGTTCGCGTAAAAAAACAATCCCAATTCTGCAGGCAAGGTATAAATGGAAACTTGTTGCAATGATTTATGAGAAAGAAATCCCCAAGAAGAAATCAAAATAGATACAAAGGCAAGAATTGAAAATTTAACTAATATTTTCTTTAGCATGATTGATGTAATAAGACGGTGATTGACCAAATTGTTTTTTAAAGACTCGTGTAAAATAAGCTGGATCATTAAATCCAACTTTATAGGCAATTTCTGAAACATTAAATTGGGTTGTCTCCATAAACACTAAGGCTTGTTGGAGCCTAATGGATCGGATAAACTCATTGCCTGCCAAGGAAGTCAGGTTTTTAAGTTTCCGGTATAACTGCATTTTACTCATATCCAGCCCTTTTTCTAAATCGACCACATCAAAATTAGAATCAGCGATATTTTCAATAATTAAGGCGGTGGCCTTTTGTAAGAATTCATCTTGAAATTCCGGTAATTTACCTTCCGTTAATTCTCTCTGAACTAATTGTTTCTGCCAATTTTTTCTGGCTCTTTCCTTGGCTTCCAATAACTTATTGACTCTAATTTCAAGCAAATCCGCATTAAATGGCTTACTCACATAATCATCTGCACCGGATTGCATGCCCTCAATTTGACTGTCCTGTGAACTTTTTGAAGTTAAGATAATGATGGGAATATGATTTGTTTTGGGATTGCTACGAAGCGCCCGACAAAGATTTATTCCGCTCATGCCAGGCATCATCCAATCCGTAATCACTACATCAGGTAAAAACTTTAATGCTAGTTCCAACGCTTCTTCGCCCCTTTCGGACTCAACTATTTGAAAGCGCTTGGAAAAAATGTCGGCAACAAATTTTCTTAGTTCCGTATGATCATCCACAATCAATAAAATCTGTTTTTCGTGTTCAATGGAGTCTAATTTTTGAACCACTGGATTATTAGAAACGAATTTTTCTGGTAAATTTTCATGCTGATGTATCCAAGAGGGATCAAATACACTGTCTTGGACAGGGAAAGTAATGGAAAAATTACTTCCTTCGCCTAGTTTACTATTAACCTCTATTTGACCCAAATGTAACTCAATCAATTCCTTACATAGGGACAAACCGACTCCCGTTCCAGCTCGATTCATCGATTCAGGCACTTGGTAAAAACGATCAAAAATATGATTCAAATGTTCTGATGCGATTCCTTTACCAGTATCTAAAACTTGAATACGAACTGATTTGACTTTCTTTTTACTAGCTTGAATATCCTGAATAAGCGTCAAGGAAACCCCTATTTTCCCTTCTTCCGACGTATGTTTAAATGCATTTGACAAAAGATTGGTCACGCATTTTTCAATGATGTCAGAATCATAATAAACAAAGAGATCGTTTTGTGAGGGTTTCCACATCAAATTGATTTGCTTTTGTTGCGCATAGTTTTCAAAACCCAACATGATGCTGTTTAACTGAAGGATTAAATCATGTTTTGCAATGAAAGGCTGTTGTTTTCCTGACTCAATTTTGGATAAGTCTAGTAGTTGGTTAATCAATCGCAACAACTTTTGTGCATTTTGATGTATGGAGGACATCCGAGTATTTTGTTCCTCATTTAAGCCCTTATTTTTAAGAAAATAACGTTCAATCGGACTTATGATAAGTGTTAAAGGAGTCCTCAGTTCATGCGAAATATTGGTAAAAAAATGTGTTTTTACTTGCTCAAGTTCTTGAATACGCTCCTTCTCAATTTCTTTTAATCGAATATCCGTCTTAAATGCTTCTCGGATCTTTATTTCTCGAATAAACCCATATACAATCGCTGAAGCAGAAAGAAAATAGATCACAAATGCCCACCAGGTGCGATACCATGGGGGTAAAACAGTGATTTTTAGCTCGAATGGATTTTCGGCCCAAATACCGTCCGAATTAGAAGCCTTGACTTTAAAGGTATAATCTCCTGGACTTAAATTCGTATAAGAAGCGGACCTTTGGGTCCCTACATAATTCCAATCTTTCTCAAAGCCCACTAAATAATAGGCATACCGATTGTTTTTGGGCCTCTGATACTCTAAAGCGACAAAGTCTAGGCTAAATACCGATTGTCCGGGCTGAAGAGTTAAATGCTTGGCAAATAAAATATCTTCACTTAGAGGAGAATTTTCCGCTCCTACTTGCACAGGCTTATTGAAGATTTTTAGATTGGTAATGAAGACTCTAGGGACATCCATGCGGGAACGCAAACTATCCGATTTGATGTAATTCAATCCATTAATTCCTCCAAAGAACAACCAGTCTTGGCTATTTTTATCAAAAGCATTATTCAAAAACTCTTTTCCTTGAAGACCATCCACATCATCGAAATTAATGCATTTGAAAGTCTGGGGGTCCATTTTTGAAATTCCGCCATTGGTTGTCAACCATAAATTTCCTTTTTTATCTTCCACCATTCCCCTCAAGGTATTGCTGACCAAGCCGTCTGCCACGGTAAATATCTTAAAGGAATTTCCAGGTCCTTGATATAAATGCAATCCTCCTCCATTGGTCAATACCCAAATTCGATTTTTCCGATCTTGGTGAATATAAGTCACATGGTTATACCTCAAAGAAGAAGTGGCAATCCCCTTTTCAAAGTGATCAATTTTTTTTGTTTTAAAATCGTATACATACAAACCACTCGCATTGGTACCAATCCATAGACGACTATTTCCCTCCGTCATTAACGTAGAGATCGTTTTATTTTCAAAAAATTTCTTACTCAATTCACTATAAGGAATTTCATATTTTTTAGAAATCAGATCAAAGGCCAATAAACCATTTCCCACAGTCCCAAGCAACATCTTTTGCCCTATCTTAAGGATACTAGAGAATTTTATGGTTGCGACGTCTGAAACTATTCCTTTCGGTACTGGGTAAGAAATCATTTTTCGGTTAGCATCCATATTAAAAAGGCCTTTTCCCCAAACACCAATCCATAAAGTTCCTTGTGAATCAGTTTCCAATAAGTTAACGTCAAAAATATCGGGTGAATTAAGCCGATTGATATCAGCATTATTGACCAAATGTTCCACTAATCCCGATTTATAATTCAAATAGGATAAACCTACATTACTTCCTATCCAAACACCTTGATTTGCATTTGCCCGAAGCGCGGTGACTTTATTACTTAATAATCCCAAAAAGGTATTGGGTTTATATCTCAATACAGAAAATCGAGGTTTTTGGTGAAAATCAATATTTAATCCTGCTTCCCAAGTCCCAATCCACGTATTTAAATTTGAGTCCGTAAATAAACTGGTCACTGAATACGAGCTAATACCAAATTCAGGATCTGGATTAGACACCACCTGGCGAAATTTTGAAAAATTCTCTCCCTCACAAATGTAAATACCATTATCCGTTCCAATCCAAATATTTTGAGCTCCATCCCTAGTAAGACTGGTGACGACATTTTGACGTGAAGAAATGGAAGACCGATTATAAAATACGGAAGTGAATTTTTGGTTTTGATGATCAAAGCGAAATAGACCTCGGCCTTCTGTGCCAACTAAAATATCCCCATTTTTAGCTTCCAATAAAGCCCGAATTCGAAAATCATTGGCCGAACTTTTTTGGCCAAAATTAAAAGGCAAATAAGAACGGTTGCCTAATACCGAAATTAAATACCCTGTTCTTGTACCAATCCAAAGCGATCCAGAAGAATGCCGAAAAAACCGAACCGCATCTTTAATCAATGGGGTTTGGAAATCAGATTCCGATTTTATGATGACATTCTTTTTCGAATTTAGGGTCATAAAACCCTTGCCTACAACAGCTACACAAATTTTATGTTTCCCTAAATTAACAATCGATGGAATAATGACCGATGAAATATCCTCCCCTGAAGGGCCGCGCGTGAATCGAATCACCGAACCTGTTTTTAAATTAATTTTATTTAATCCCGCATTTCGAGTTCCTACCCATAAATTACCATCATCATCTTCACAAACTGTCGAGATATCACTTCCACTTAAAGTCTTGTTGTCACTCGGATCATTTTTATACACCGTAAACGAATGCCCATCATAGCGATTTAAGCCATCCGCGGTTGCAAACCACAAAAAACCCTTTTTGTCTTGGATAATTTTATTGATCGTACTTTGAGATAAACCTGAAGCCGTGGTCAAGCGTTCATAGCGCGTTAACTTTTGAGCCCATAAAAAATTAGGACTAAAAATCAGTAAACTTATGAACAAGGTTGCAAATCGAATGGACACGATAAACGGCTCTAAAATGTAAAGTCTAAAATTAGAAAATTTAAGGGAAATTAATTCGAAATAAAACTTAAGGTGATTGAAATAGTCAATTAACAATAAAAACATGCCACATTAAAATATTAAAATAGCGCCTTATGAAAGTATTAACACCCGTATTGCAAATTATGTCCACTAAAATGAAAGATTTGTCCAATAAACTATAGACT
>CAMARL010000149.1 GCA_945860325.1 Spirosoma fluviale
CAAATGGCCATGAAATGGTTGTTGGACCATGCATTTTCGGATGTTGCTTGGCTGATCAACAAGGAAGTGGTTACGCATCAAATGATGGGGTATAATGAAAAAATCAGGGTTTTACAGGTAAGTCATTTAAACGATTTATTGAGTTTTGAGACATTGGCCCGATTGGATAATAGTTCGCATTCTGAGGCTAATTATTATAAATCAGTGGAGTTTTGTAAAGATTTAAGAGTAGGCTTGTGGAGCGAGCTTGCGTCTGGCGCGAAGCCTGAGGTGTTTAGAAGGAATTTACAAAAGGCGTACATTGAGCGAATGAAGTATTTATTAAACGAACAAATGGTGCCTTCGCAGACCAACAGAGAATATTATTCAGTGGCACAATCGGATGTACGGTCGACGGTCCGTGGAGAATTAAAGGCTTTATTAGCCTCCATCAACCTAGCCAAAATCAAATTCAAGGATACTGAAACCATTTATCATTTGGAGGATTGTGTAGACCGAATTCTAACTATTTTATATCCAGGGAAGCAGCAGAAATAAAGTATTTTTGTATTCGTTAGCACAATAAAAAACCCACCTCGATCGAGCTGGGTTTTTATTGATCTTAACGTGTTGATTTAATTAAAATGAATAACGAAGTCCAAATTGAATTCTCCATGGTGTTCCTCCAGCAGAGGTTAATTTACGACCAGCCGCTGTTTCTACATTGTAATTATAATTCATCGTTTTTTGGTCAAAACCAGTCATGGAAACTAGGTTGGTATTTCCATGATTATAGCTCACGCCTTCGTTTTTATCCAACATATTCATGAAGTTAAAAACATCTGCTGATAAGCTCATGTTATGCTTTTTCAAAAAATGGATATCCTTAGTTAAACGTAAGTCTACCGTATAATAAAAAGGATTTACTCCCCCATTACGCGCTGCAACTTTTCCGATATTATCTTTGATATATGTTTTTATGCTTTCTGTCACGTCTGGATTGTCTAATAACCCTTGCATAGCTGTCTTAACCGCTGCAGGTACATTAGCTCCATTAGGATCAAATACATAAGCCAAGTCATTTGTTAGGTTAAAGTCACCGTTGATACTTTTATTACCTCCTACCAAAAAGGAGTATCGAGTGCCACCAACTCCATTTAAAATAGCGCCTAATTGGAAACCTTTGTATGTTGGCGATGCGGATGAAATAACCAATTTATCAGAAAACTGATCATCTGAATAAGCTACACTTTGGTCGCGGGGATCATCTACGACTGGTCTGAAAGTAGAGGTATTGGCCACGCAACAGTTAAATGAGCTATTGTCTTTTGTATCATTTTTAGTGTAGCTAATTGAAAAATATCCATCATTGCCTATTTTCATACTAGCGTCAAACACGACAGCCACTTGGTCCAACACACCCGTAGATTGTAATTCAAGCACACGTCCTAAATCAGTTGACTTTCTTCCTTTGGTCCAATCCGTTGCTCCGTTGGCCGGAATCGTATTAGCAGGCACGAAAACTCCACGATTGGCTTCATTGCTTAACGTGAAATACGGTTGTTCTACAATGTTTCGGTCATAATACGCATAGTTATTGACCGTTTTAGACCATAATAAATTTATACCTGCACGGAAGCGCTCATTGAAGAAACGGTTATAAGAAAAGTTTAACTTATATACGGAAGGTACTTCAAAGTTTTTATTGACTGCATTGATCGTTGACACATAAGGAGTTCCCTTTGGAATTCCGGGAGTGGTTGTCGGATCATTTCGATATGCATTAAAATCAGGTTTTGGAACTAAAGCACCAGAAACATCAATTGAACCAACGATGGTACCACTGTTTTGAATGTTATTCAACTGAAGGTAAGATACAGGTTGTGCGGAAAATACGCCTCCTCCGAATTTAATGATATCTTTTTGGCGCCCTTCCAAGTCCCAGGTCAACTGTAAACGCGGTTGGAAGTTGTTGAAATCGGCCATTTGATTATTGGTCGAGATACCCAATTTTGATTCTGACGTGGAATTAACATCTCCTTGTTTGAAGAAAATGGTGGCATCATATCGTAAGCCTGCCATGGCACTTACGTTTTTAAAGGGCTCAAAATCTACTTGTGCAAAAGCGGAGAAATCTAAAAGCGATTGCTGAACGGATGGATCAGTTAAAGGAACCTCTCTAGCGTACCTACTTGGTTTTAAGTTGGCAAAGTCATTTAAGGAATTAAAGAAAAAGCGACCGTTCATTTCATTTACAATTTTAGAATCTAGAAAAGTCAACATGTTATCTGTTCCAAATTTAAAATTAAAATTACCTTTCCTAAGGTAAGTCGTATTGGCTAAATGCATCGTTACGTCATTGGCATATTCTGTTCCATAACGTTGGCCTCCAAACTGAACAGTTTTTGTCTGTGTAGCATTTGGATTTGATGATGTGGGAATCACAGAAGTAACGGTAATAATCGCTCTTGGGATACTTTCTTTAGGTAAATCCGAACTGACGATGTAATTACGATTAACGGTTTGAAATTGGAACTTCAATTCGTTGGTTAAATTAGGCGCTAAATCGGAACGTAAAGACAACAAGGCTGAGTTTTCATAGGTCTTAAATCCGATATAACTTTCTAATAAGTTGATATTTGAATTATCATTCTGTGAATTAGGAGCAAACCAAGTCGTTAAATTATTTCTGAAAGTCAATTTATTTTTTTCATTTATTTGCCAATCTAATCGTGCAAATAGTGCATTGGCTTCCGTTTCGCGCGAAAAATCACCATATTGACTCGTGTTTTTCATCCCATATTTTTCACGGGCGATGGAAATTAATTGGTCTAAATTTGCCTTCGTAATTCCAAATCTTGCTTCTTGCGTTGGGTCAAATACAGGTGCAATTTGAAGTGGAATGGTTTCGGTCTGGCGATCATAGGCAATAAAATAATGAAGCTTATCTTTAATGATTGCTCCTCCTAGTGAAAATCCTAATTGTTTTTGATCAATATTGGTTGTTCTTGGAGTTCCATTAGCATTGTACTCACTATTCATTGGAAAAAGTTTATTGCCAAAGACAAAAGCACTACTTGCGCGTTGGAAAAAGAATGCACTTCCTTCCATGGTATTGGTACCATTTTTTGTCACTGCGTTTAGGGACCCTCCTCCCATTCTACCTTGAGTGACATCATAGTTATTGGTCGACACTTGGTATTCGCGAATAGCCTCTTGTGAGATCGTGTAAGGACCATTTCCTACAGCTCCATTTGTATACATGTTTCTGGCATTTACTCCGTCCATGGTCACGTTGGTAGATGAGATACGCTGTCCACCAAAACTACCGTTCTTCCCTTGAAGAGGGGAAAGCGCTGTTAGTGCTGTAAAGTTTCTTCCTTCCATGGGCAATTGCTTCATCTGCAAGGAGGTTACGGCAATCGCCGCACCGGCACGCGCCGTTTCTTTGTTGACAAATGAATTTGCACTCACTACCACCTCAGATAATTGAGTGTTGCTAGGAACCAAATTGCCGTCAATTCGTAATTTATCTCCTTGATTTACAGCATAATCTGAAAATTTCAAGGTCTGATAACCAACAAAAGAAAAGCTTACCGAATAGGGTTTGCCTAAGGGTAATTGCTGTAATTGATATTCTCCATTCACATTGGAAACGGTCCCCGACTGAAATCCAGTAGACTCATTTTTAATTCTTACTGTGACTCCGGGAATAGCTTCCCCTTTTTCGTCACTAATTTTACCATAAATGGTGGCGTCTGTACCCTGGCCAAATGATTGATTTGACAACATCATGAAGAGCCCGAAAAATAATAGTGGGCTTAAAAAATTCAGGAATTTACTACGTAGGATTTTTGTCATTGTCATTGATTATTATGTTTAAATTTTCACAAAATTATTTTAATAAGGTCTCCAACATGTAGTGTAATTATAAATTAATAGGCGCTTGTTTGTGAAAAAAAGAGGGTATTTTGGGTTCATTATTGGCTAAATCTTAATTTAAATTTAACATTAGATTTATTTCGGAGGTTAACTCCTTGAAATAAAGCAATTTGTATTTCCAATCATTTTTTGCTCATGCATAGATTATTGATTCTGTTAATTTTAGGCGCTTCTTTTTCATGTCAGAAACCTGCTGGTTCGGAGATTTTAGCTAAAGACGATTCCACCTCTATATCATGGTTGGCCCTAGGAGATTCCTACACGATAGGTCAGGGAGTCAATACATCCGAACGTTTTCCGGCGCAGACGCTCGATTTGTTAAAATTGAGATCGATTAAAACGGCCCAGCTTACCTACATAGCTACAACGGGTTGGACTTCCAGTCAGCTTGATAAATCGATAAGCCAACAAAATCTAGCTTTTTATGATTTTGTGACGGTGTTGATCGGTGTAAATGATCAGTTTCAAGGGATTGATACGAGCACATATAGTAAGAATTTTAAATCGATTTTAAATCGGGCCATTCTGGCGACTCGGGGGGAAAGCCAACATGTGTTAGTCCTGTCTATTCCTGATTATAGCTTAAGCCCAGAAGGCAAAAAACTCGACACAACTAAAATCAAAAGAGAAATAGATCTCTTCAATACGTTAAATAAAAAAGTAGCTAAAGACTTCAAATGCCAATACCTAGACATCACTGTTTTAGGTAGAGAGGCTAAATTAAATCCTACTTGGGTTGCCAAGGATGGTTTACATCCCTCGGCAATCGCATACAAAAATTGGGCTGACCGTATTTATCCTTTTATTGTAAGGTAGCCTTCTTTGAAAATTTTGAACTAAAATCTGAATTTAAGTCAAAAAAATCTTTAATTCTGTTTCAACCCTAAGGATCTAGCTTATATACAATTTATTTCTTTAGCCCGGAGATAGCCTATTTGCTGTAAATCGTCAGCAAAAAGTGGACCGATAGAGGTTATTGCTTAGGCTTTTTTTATTCTCCTGGTTTAAGTTTAAAATCTTTCTACCCTCAAAATTTTATTGAATTAGCTTTGATTGGATAGTCCGAGTATTAATTTTTAAATATCAACTTTTTCCCAGAGGCATATTGGCAATTGACCATTGAAATGCTGGTCGACAATCCATCTGATTGTATTTCTGATACTACCGTTTCGATGAATAGATTTTCTAATTTGATTCCATCTACTTTAGAAAAGACTAAG
>CAMARL010000150.1 GCA_945860325.1 Spirosoma fluviale
TTCCCTCCGACCCAATTAAAGTCGACGCTTGAAACAAAAAGAATAAGTGGTCTGTTTTTTGCGGGTCAAATTAATGGGACAACGGGATATGAAGAAGCGGCTTGCCAAGGACTAATGGCGGGAATTAATGCACATCAAAAAACACATCATTTAGATCCCTTTACTTTGTCAAGATCTGATGCCTACATAGGCGTTTTGATTGACGATTTGATCAACAAAGGAACAGATGAGCCTTATCGCATGTTTACGTCGAGAGCCGAGTTTAGGACCTTGCTTAGACAAGACAATGCGGATGAGCGGTTGACCGACAAAGGATTTAAACTAGGTCTAGCAACACAAAAAAGAATGGATCGCTTCGTTCAGAAAAAATCGAATGTGGCTACTCTCATGAATGAAATTAAAACGATCAAAATTCGCCCTGAAAATATAAACGATTGGCTAGAAAATAATCAAAGTTCGCCTATCAGAGAAGGCACCCCATTGATCAATTTATTAAGACGTTCTGATTTAAGTTTTGAGACGCTGCTAACCAATGAACATTTTAAAGAAATAAAAAATGGCTATACGATTGAGGAATTAGAGCAAGTAGAAATCATTGTAAAATATGAGAGCTATATAGAGAAAGAAAGGCTCATGGTTGACAAAATGAAAACCATGGAAGACTTAGCGATTCCAGCAAACTTTGATTACGATAAAATTAAAACCTTGTCCACAGAATCAAGAATAAAACTAAAAGCAATTAGGCCTGAAACCATAGGCCAAGCAAGTAGGATTTCCGGGGTTTCAGCCTCCGATGTTTCCATTTTACTTTTGTTTATGGGTCGATAATGATGGAAAAACTAAGCTCTTGTCCTGCCTGTGGCGAAACAAAAATATTGCCCTTTTTAACGGCAAAAGATTATACCGTCACTCATGAAAATTTTGAGATCACTCGTTGTCAAGCGTGCGAATTGTTGTTTACAAATCCTAGGCCAACCGCCTCCGAAGCAAGTCCTTATTATAAGTCGGAAAATTACATTTCACATAGCGACACGCAAAGGGGAATCATCAATAGGCTCTACCACGTAGTCAGAAATTTTACCTTGAAACAAAAAACGCGCTGGATCGAAAAAGAGAAAACAGGCAATCTTGAACTTTTAGATATCGGTTGTGGAAATGGTCACTTTCTACATGCATGTCAAAAAGCTGGATGGAAAATTAGCGGCATGGAGTTGGATCCCGTAACTGCTGCGAGGGCCGAGACCATGCTGGGCATTGATATTTATTCCTCCATTAAAAACATTCCTAAAAGCGAAAAATTTAATTTAATCTCACTTTGGCATGTATTAGAACACGTGTATGAGCTTGAGGAATATTTCATGTTTTTCAAATCGCAAATCGCGAAAGAGGGGGTCTTGCTTTTGGCATTACCTAATTCTAAAAGTTTTGATGCGCATCATTTTAAAGAATATTGGGCGGCATATGATGTGCCTAGGCATGTCTACCATTTTGAACCAAGCACGATAGCATCTTTGGCTAAAAAACACGGGTTCAAATTAAAATCAACAAGGGGACAGATTTTTGACAGTTTTTATATCTCATTACTAAGTCATGAATATAAAACGGGCAAGAAGAAATTGATCAACTCGTTTGTGACCGGCTTATGGTCCAACATAAGCGCCTATTTTGGCAAGGGGAATTATTCAAGTAATTTATATATTTTTGAGCATGTCTGATCTTCGAAGCAAACAGGTTGTTCTCTTTTTCTTTTTATTCATCACGACTTTATTAATCATTCAAAGTTGTGCACAAATGGCTAGCCCTCCGGGTGGAAAAAAAGATACACTTGCGCCCAAGTTGGTCACCTCCATTCCACTCAACAAGAGTAAAAATTACAAAGGGAAAAAATTGGAACTAACGTTTAATGAATATGTCAACGTTAGAAATCTAAATCAAGAATTACTTATCACTCCCAACATAGGCACCTACCAAACGCGTATTCGGCCCAATGGCTTGAGCATCTTATTGGATAGCTCCCTGAAAGACCAAACAACATACACCTTCAATTTTAGAAATTCGATCGAGGATATGTCAGAAAGAAATGTTGGCAAAAATATCAAGCTTGTATTTAGCACATCGAACACAATTGATTCGCTAAGCATTACAGGGAAAATTAAATTGGTCGACCAAAATAAGGCTTTTGAAAATGTGTTGGTGGGCCTATATCCCCACAATGACACGCTTAGAATAGACAAGACCAAGCCCTATTATTTCACAAAAACGGACACCTCAGGAATTTATACGTTGGAAAATTTGGCACAAGGGAAATATTACATGGCTGCATTTATAGATGCCAACAACAACCTTTTGTATAACTCGAATAAGGAGCCGGTTGATTTTTTGACGGAACCGTTTTTTAGCCTGAACAAAAATGAAACAAAGAATTTTTCTATCACGCTTCAAAATCTAGATCCTCTAAAAATTACCAAGACAACAAGTACGGCCAAAACCGTTTTATATGAAATGAGTCGGGGAATTAAAACCTTAGAATTAGAGAATAAAAAAGACTTGATCTATCAGATAGAGGGGGATAAAAACATCCGAATTTATGTCAAAAACCAAGAGGCAAAAGACACGTTGTTCTTGAGTGCCATCGTGACAGACTCGCTAAATAGAAAAATTAAAATACCCTTAAAAGTAAAATTCCGAGAGCTAAATAAAAAAGAAAAGGTTACCCGAACAACCTTACAGGTAAGTTATCTGCCGGCTCAGGGAAAATACGTTTCTCCCGAGGATTCGTTAGTTCTAGGCTTTCCTAAACCCATTGTTTCTTGGGACAGCAAACGTGTCCAATTTAACACTGAAGAAAACGAAACCATAACTTTGCCCGATGAAGCATACCTGTGGAACAAATATTCCAACCAGTTGACCATTAAGCGATCATTTTTACCCTACCGCGATAAGTTTCTACTGAATTTAGAAAAGGGCGCATTCGTTAGTGCAGAAAACGATTCAAGCGACCTGCAGAAACAAGCATTTCAATTCCAAGATTTAGAGGAATACGGAAGTATTGAAGGGAGAGTCGGCGAACAACCGAATAACTACATCGTTCAACTTCTAAATGCTGCCAATATGCAAGTCTTATATGAACAGAACACAAGCCAAAAATTCAATTTTCTACATATCGAACCGGGGGTCTATATGATTAGGGCCATCGAAGACACAAATAAGAATGGATATAAAGATATTGGCAATTTTATTTTGAAAACAAAACCAGAAAACGTGTTTTACTTAGAAGGAAAGGTCAAATTAAAGGCCAATTTTCAAATTACTGACTTGTTGATAAGTACCCAAAACTAATGTGGATAAGTGCCTAAATTGTACACATATTATCCACAAAGCTGAAGGCCAATTGTGTATAAATAAAATTTAGCCAAGTGCATGTGGATAACTAATTACTTATCCACAACAGAATGAAAACTTATCCACTTAACAATAATAGTATTGCAAAATATAAGTGCTTAATTATCTGTTAGTTGAAAAGCTATTTTAGACTTATCCACTTATCCACAGACATCAATAATGAAGAACAAAAAAGATATATTTAAAATTTTATTTCTTTTAATTATACTATGTGGATAAAGTGTTTGTTTTTCTGTCTCATTTTTAATCAAGTCTTTGGTCTAAATAATCATTTGATTGTTCAAGATTCTACTTCCAATCAAAAGTTTAAATCTGAATTCAAATCCATTCAATTAATTAAAAATGAAAAAAAGCGAGACAAGTTACTGGATGAATTTGTAAGTAATCACGTAATTAGTGGTGATTTATTTACAAATTTTGCTTATAATTTATTTAATGAAGATAATTTAGCATCAATATGGCTTGATGAATGTGGAAAGAATGTGGATAACTTATTAAAAGCGGGAGATTTATCTTTGGTACAGCAATTTGCTTATGGATTATATGAACAACAAATACCATTTTCAGAAATTGAGCGTCTATTCATTCAGAAAATCCAACAATTTCCCGATGACCCTAATTTAATCGAGTTATTAGTGAGTACTTATATTTTTAATGGGGATTGGGATAAGGCTTGGAATCAGCGAAGGGCTTTGGATATGCGGTTTAAAAATGAGCAAGGTAAGCGCTTGTTAGAATTCGCGTCCTATATTTTTCAAAGTCAGCAATGGTCTTTGGCCAGTAAGATATTTGATTATTTGATTAAAAGTTATCCTGGATCCAATCAAAATTCGCGTTGGCAACAAATGTCCATAGCCGCCCGAGAACAAGTGGTTTTGAGAAAAGAGAATCCGGAAATAGCCGAAGTGAGGAATTTAATTAGTGCTTACCAGAAATTAAGAAATGAACGAGGGGATAATTCCATATCTATGAGTTCATATTGGCAGGAGGCGAAATTGTATGCATATCAACTAAAGCAATTGGATTCCGCGGTTTTCGTTTTAAACAAGGGAATTTTGTTGGCGCAAAATGATCTCGATTTACAAGCACAAATGAAACTAGAGCTCGGAGACATTCTAACGTATAAAGGAAAAAAGTATGACGCTTTAATTCAGTATGCCCAAGTTGAAAAGCAGGTTAAAGATTCTCCACTGGCTTACGAAGCAAAAATAAAAACGGCAAAATTGTATTTTTACACCGGAGATTTTGAATTAGCTAAAGAGCTTGCAGATATTTTAAAACAGGGGACCCAAAGAGAGATTGCCAACGATGCGCTGGAACTAAGCTTGTTGATTGAGGATAATACAGGTATAGATTCTTTGGAGGTGGGGTTGAAAAATTTTGCCAACATCCGATTTGTGTATGATCAAAAAAGATGGGAGGAAGGAGATTCGTTGTTAGCTCTCTTGACAACAGAAAACAAACAGGAAAGCTTACAAGATGATATTTTATACCTTAGAGCAACCCGGGCGAGACAAAAAGGGGAGAATGTATTTGCCAAAGAAATGTATTGGGAAATTTTTAAAAAGTTTCCTGAAGATATTTATGGTGATGATGCTTTATTTTATTTTTTGACGTTAAGCGATACGGCCAATAGTGAGCCTTTTCTTTTGTTTATCAAACAATATCCAA
>CAMARL010000151.1 GCA_945860325.1 Spirosoma fluviale
TGTGGGTTTATTTCTCTGCGGATCAAACATGGATCCTCAAAATCAATTTCTTCCTCGATGAAAATTTCCTTTATTTGTTGATGTAAGGCCAACTGAAAAGTACCTTCGATCACGCATTTTTTTTCAGAATCAAATAAGGTCTTTGTGTCGGCCCTTTGGCCTAGTAACAAACTAATGGCACCTAGTAAGATGGATTTTCCTGCCCCCGTTTCTCCTGTAATTACGCTAAGACCGCTTCCTAGATCAAGATCTATGGAGTCAATGAGTGCATAATTTTGAATATGGAGGTGTTTGAGCATTCTTTTTTAAATCGGACTAAATTTACACAAATATACTATATCAAATTTTTCTTCCTTTGATTCAAAAGGTTTTTGATAAATTTTATCAATAATTTGTACCTTTGAGAAAATTTTTTCGCCTTAGTTTATATAACCCACATCACATGAGTGTATTAGTTAATAAGAATTCAAAAATTATTGTCCAAGGATTTACGGGTACAGAGGGTACGTTTCATGCAGAACAAATGATTGCCTACGGTACTCAGGTTGTTGGCGGAGTTACTCCAGGAAAAGGGGGAGCGATGCACTTAGAAAGGCCGATTTTTAATACAGTTGTGGATGCAGTGACTCAAACGGGTGCTGATACGTCTATTATTTTTGTTCCGCCTGCATTTGCAGCGGATGCGATTATGGAAGCGGCTGATGCGGGGATAAAAGTAATTATTTGTATTACAGAAGGTATTCCGACCAAAGATATGATTGTGGCTAAGGAATATATTAATAACAAAGATTGTCGTTTGATTGGGCCAAATTGTCCCGGTGTCATGACGGCTGGAGAGTGTAAAGTGGGCATTATGCCTGCCTTTATTTTCCAAAAAGGAAAGATTGGTATCGTATCTAAATCAGGTACATTAACATATGAGGCGGTAGATCAGTTGACAAAGGCGGGTTTAGGTCAAACAACGGCCATTGGAATTGGTGGAGATCCGATCATAGGAACTACGACCAAAGAAGCGGTTGAGCTATTAATGAATGATCCAGAAACGGAAGGTATTGTGATGATTGGAGAAATTGGCGGTGGTATGGAAGCGGAAGCGGCTAAATGGATCAAAGCAGATGGCAATCGCAAGCCGGTTGTCGGCTTTATTGCGGGTCAAACAGCACCCAAAGGTCGTAGAATGGGTCATGCAGGTGCCATTATTGGCGGTGCGGATGATACGGCTGAAGCTAAAATGAAAATCATGACTGAATGTGGAATTCATGTGGTGTATTCTCCAGCTGATATTGGCGAAACAATGATCAAGGCAATGGCCGCGAAATAAATTTCATTAAAGGATGATTCCTTTTTTACTAAAAAGATCTGTTAGACAGTTGGTATGCAAACAATTGTTTAGCAGATTTTTTTTATTTTTTCTTTTTGTAACACTTTCATTTTCCGCTAAGGCCGAATGGCAAACGATCCATTCGTTTGAGAAGGAATGGTTGGTATTCCAACCCAGTTGGAAAGCTTTTCTGCCTTATATCTCCACGAAGCACTTTAATTACAAATCTAAATCCTTGTTGATCAAGCCCACTGATTTTCCAAAGGGCTATTTGAAAATTGACGCATCAGAGAATTATACCTTATTTATTAATGGAGTATTTACTCGCAAAATAATACAAGGGGCCTTGCTTCGGATGAATTTGGATAGCCTGGGTCGAAAGCAAGCCTTAGCGGATCGAATGGTTTTAACATTTTACGGGGATGAATTGAATGGACTCCCCAAATATCTTTTTATTGAACAGCATGTAGAAAAGGGGAAGTTGTCCTTATTAAATACCTTTGAGATGAAGATTCGTGAGGGCTCAGGCATTAATAATTTCTTTGCCTTAGCTATGTTAAGTTTATTAAGTCTTCTTGGTTTTTTATATTCATTTTTCCCCAAGTATTTTCATTCGTATTTCAGGTATTCCGATTGGCTAAGTTTGGAAATTAAGGATGTCATCCTCGCAAAAATGCCTTTTGCCTTTCCCAATTTATTTGTCATTTTTATCCTAAGCTTAGTTACCGCGTATTTAGCCTATTTTAATGGCTTATTGCACACATTAAATCAAACTTTTACGATAGGGAGTTCTTTGGGTGAGATTTTCAGTGAGGCCTTTTTATTTATAGGTACAAAGACGATCGTGGCTTTCATATTATTTGGTTTGCGGTTTTTTATGTACCAAATGTTTTGCTCTTTATTCAAGTTGGATAATTTGGCCAGCATACATTTTTTTAAATCCATACAAACCAATATTCAGTTTTTTACATTACTGATCTTTTTCATATTGATCTATTCGGTCTATATGGGGCCAGCATTTGTTAATAATTTAAATTGGATTAGAACGGCAGTCGATATTTACTTCCTATTCCGGGCCGTTTATTTTTTTATTATTTTTAAAAAACATTTCAAATTCAACCCGCTATCTCTTATTGCGTATTTAGCTATTATAGAAGGCCAAGTATTATTATTTGGGATAAGAGAATTGATTTTTCCAGAGTTCATGTAATTCACTTGGATGAGATTTGAGAAATTTAGTCGTATATTTGTATTCGTTTTGAATCTAGCTTCAAAATAAGTTATAACAAAAGATTGAAATTGTATGAGTGAATTAAATGTGATACAACCAGATCCCAAAAGGTTGAAAAAAATCAAAAATATTTTGGTTACTCAATCCGCGCCCACGGATGCCAAATCTCCTTATTTTGATATTGAAAAGAAATACAATATCAAGGTAGATTTTAGGTCTTTTATCGAGGTTGAGGGAATTGCATTTAAAGAATTTAGGAAGCAAAAGATTACTATATTGGAGCATACGGCTATTATTTTCACGAGTCGGAATGCGATAGACCATTTCTTTAGAATATGTAAGGAGGCGAAAATTGAAACTCCATCGGATATGAAATATTTTTGTATCACGGAGCAAACGGCCAATTATCTTCAAAAGTATATAGTGATACGTAAGCGTAAAGTTTTTACAGGAACTAAGACAGCTTTGGATTTATTGGAGGTAATTAAAAAGCATAAGACAGAGAATTTTCTGTTTCCATGTTCCAATAAGCGTCAAAAAGATCTTCCGGATTATATGGGCACCAATGATTTTAAAATCACGGAGGCGGTTATGTATGAAACGGTTTCATCTGACTTGTCAGATTTGGAAAATGTATTTTATGATGTCATTGCATTCTATAGTCCATCGGGGATTACCTCCTTGTTAGAAAATTTTCCAGAGTTCAAACAAAACAATACTCGAATTGCGGCTTTTGGCCCTACGACTGCTCAGGCGGTTAAAGATGCCAATTTGATTTTGGATATTCAGGCTCCTATGCCGAATGCACCCTCCATGACCGGTGCTTTAGAGCAATACATCAAGCAAGCAAATAATTAATTTTAGCTCCTTTAAGGAGCTTTTTTTTGAAATAATCTTGCTCGAAGCAAATTATTGCTTATTTTTATTCGCCTATTAAAATTCGACTTTATTCAATGCGCCATAGTATTAGCTTCATTTCGGTTTTTGACTTCAGAAAATGGCTTTTCCTTGCTTTGGGATTGATTAGTTATGCTACTTTAGGCCAGCAGGATCCCGGATTAAGCATGTTTTCTTTGAACAATGCAAATTTAAATCCCGCGTTTGCTGGTTGGCGCAATGAGACTTCTGTCCAGCTTCATGTTCGAAATCAATGGTCAGGCTATGAATCTACCCAAGATGGTTCGGGAAGTTTAGGGACCCAATTATTAACTGCTTCCATGCCGTTGGGTATATTGAACGCAGGGATTGGATTTTTATATATGTCGGACAAGACCCCTTCTGGGGTGGGTATGCAAACGGTTCGATTGCAATTAGCGCATCATTATTTGATAGGTTCCGGGTTAATTTCTACGGGAATTCGCATGGGCATGCAAGCAAAATCTTTTGATGGCCGCGTTTTCCGTGTTCGAGACTCAAATGACCCATTGGCCTTAGAACTTTCTGGTAAAACAGTGAGTCAATCCTTGCCTGATTTTGGGGTAGGAGTGGTTTACTCAAAAGACAATTGGAATGCCGGAATTTCCATGGACCACCTCACGAGTCCGAAATACACGTTTAATTCGACTGCAGTAGCGATGCCTTTGACTACGGTTTTTACAGCTCATGCAGGAGCGGAAATTTTGGTTAATACCTCCTTTGATTTTTTGCCATTTGGCCAAATACGGTATTATTCAGGAAAAATACTGCCGGAATTGGGTGCCCGAGTTGAATACCGAGATATGTTTTGGGTAGGAGGCTCTTTTCGGTTAAATGATGCTGCAATCGGTATGATGGGGGTATCATTACTGAATAATCGGTTAAATCTTGGATATTCCATTGATTATACCTTGGTGAATGTAGATGTAAAGTCCTTGTTGACCCATGAGGTATTTGTTAAGTTTAACCTGCCTACGTTTAAATTGGGGGTTGAGGCGGTGCCAATAAAGACCCCACGTTTTAAGA
Organism: Spirosoma fluviale; assembly: GCA_945860325.1. Classification (GTDB taxonomy): domain Bacteria; phylum Bacteroidota; class Bacteroidia; order Cytophagales; family Spirosomataceae; genus Aquirufa; species Aquirufa fluvialis_C. The sequence continues at coordinate 4,494 of CAMARL010000151.1, forward strand.
TTAATTAATTTAAACCTTGGAAAAAAAAGTTAATTCCTTAATATTATTAGAATAATTCTTTAATTTTGGGGAATTTGAATCTTTATGGATTCTTTTAATAGTGATTAACACAATTTTTTAGAATAGATTTCGTTCAACAAAAGATATTTTTAAATCGGTTATATGAATTTACAATTTATAGCAAAGCGTTTGTTTTTGATTTCATCCGTTTTAGTTGCTTTAACCATGATCAATAGTTGTGGTTCTAAAAACTCAGGAGGATCTAAGACACTAAGTAGTAAAAAAGGAAGTTCAGGAAAAGGAGGCTTGTTGAAGTTTGGCAAGGGTTCTAAAGATGCTCCAGGGATAGCTAATGGTGAAATTGTGGCGTCTAATCGCCGTGGTTGGACTCAGCCAACTCCTTATGGAATGGTTTTGGTGCCATCGGGTAGCTACATGATGGGTCAAGCGGATGAGGAAATATCTCGTGCAGGCATAAATTTCAATAAACGTGTGACGGT
>CAMARL010000152.1 GCA_945860325.1 Spirosoma fluviale
CGATCTTGGGATGATTTTGTTCACCGAGTTTCATTAGGTTTGGAACAGGCGATTTTATTGATTCGTGTCGGTGCTTTTAGGAATTTAGGCTTGCAAAAGAAACCCTTACTGTGGGAGGCGCATGCTCGTTTTCAGGGAAAGGTATCTCAGGTAGTTTCGATGGAGATGTTTGCGGATGATTCTGCGGATTTAGGTGTATTGCCGGAGTTGGTGCACGATGAGATCGAGGACGCATTTGATCAGTGGGAGATTTTGGGATTTCCGCTCTGTTCTCCCTTTGACTTGGTGGACGAACTCCCTGAAACATTATTGAATGCCGATTTATGTTACGAGCGGGGCGATATATTGGGGTATTTAGTGACGCTTAAGCCCACTCGCACGAAGGCGGGGGAGCGTATGTATTTTGGTTATTTTGTGGATGTTCGGGGTGAGTTTTTTGATACCTTGCATTTTCCCTCCGACTTAAAACAGTATTCTTTCCGTGGAGGCGGCGTTTATTGGATGAAAGGTGTGGTCATGGAGGAGTTTGAACACCGTAGTTTACGCGTTCAGGCTTTGAGGAAATTAGGCTGGCGAGTAGATCCGAGACGGGCCGATTAGTGGGTAGGTATGATTCCCATAAAAAGACATTCATTATAGAAACAATTTCGGTTATATTTGCGTTTAAGACTCAAACAAAAATAAAGATGAAAACTATTTTGTCAAATATATTATTTGTGCTAGTATTCATAAGCTTTCAGGCTTGTGGACAAAAAAAAATGGAAACGAATAAAATGGAAAATTTGCCTAAAACAGAAGCTGATTGGAAAGCTAAATTAAGTGAAGAAGAGTATTATATTTTACGTCAAAAAGGAACTGAAAGCCCTTATACGGGTAAGTTTTTAATGCATAATGAAAAAGGAGTTTACACATGTAAAGGCTGTGGTGCTCCACTTTTTAGTTCAAATTCCAAGTTCGACTCGCATTGCGGTTGGCCTTCCTTCGATAAAGAATTAAAAGCAGGTGTGATTAAAGAAACCGTGGATAATACGTTGGGCATGCGCCGTGTGGAGATTACCTGTGGAAAATGTGGGGGACATTTGGGTCACGTTTTTGATGATGGTCCCACGGCGACCGGTTTACGTTATTGCGTGAATTCGGTTTCGATTGGGTTTGAGCCAGTGAAAAAATAGGTATTAAGTATTAGGTAATAAGTAATAGGTATTAAGTATTAGGTAACAGGTATTAGGTAATAGTAGGGTACGGGTTTACCCCGTCCTTTAGTTTTTTAAAGGATTATTATCAACCTAATGATCAACCTATTTCAGAATTAGGATACAGCCAAATGATTCTTGGCGTCAATGTTCACACATACTGTTTGATGATGCCTTCCAATGTATGGGCGGGAACAACTCCTGACTGGCGCCAAACAGATTTTCCATCTTTAAATAAAATCAAAGTAGGCACAGTTTTGTATTGAAAATCTTCTGCGCTGAATCGTTCATGCCAATTTGCTTTCATAATTTTAAAATGTTAGTTTTAAAAAAAATCATCCGATGAAAAAACTAATATTAACTTCAATCATTGGCCTATTTATTTCCGTTTCGGCCTTCGCACAAAAAACACATAAAGTAGTAATGCAAATCAATACCGCGGATACCACCGTTTGGCATGGTGTCATGCGAAATATCGCTAATATGCAGGCAGCCTTAGGAAATAACACTCAAATTGAAGTGGTGGCTCATGGTTCTGGTATTGGTTTACTCATTGCTTCCAAGACTACTCAGCAAGCTAAAATTGCTGAATTATCCGCCATGGGTGTTAAGTTTGTGGCTTGTGAAAATACCATTCGAGAACGTAAAATAGATAAGGCTACCATTTTGCCTCAATCCGGATTTGTTCCCTCAGGCGTTTCAGAAGTAATCATTAAGCAAGAAGAGGGCTGGGCCTATTTGAAATATTAATTAGCTGTGAGTTTCCCTAATCAAAAACGGTTCCAACGATTATCCACATTTTTATATGGATTGCTATTGTTATTATTCATGGCATTAGGAATCATCGTATTTCGCCAGCCGTCGATTGGATCCTCAAAATCACCTGATTCTAGCCAAGTTTATGTGGCCCCAGATACAAATTTCAATCATGTTTGGACAGCACCTTCTGATTGGCGTATGATGTATTTGGATTCAAGCGAGAGAGATTTAGTGAAATATGGCCGAGAATTAATTGCGCATACTTCTGAATATTTAGGTCCCAAGGGTTCAGTATTACAAATGTCCAATGGGATGAATTGTCAGAATTGCCATTTGAATGCGGGAACCCAACCTTGGGGAAATAATTATTTTGCTGTACAATCGACCTATCCAAAATTCCGAGCCCGTTCGGGTACCAAGGAAAATCAAATTAAGCGCGTCAATGATTGCTTCCAACGGAGCTTAAATGGAAAGCCATTAGATTCTACGGGCAGAGAGATGCGCGCTATTTTGGCTTACATTAAATGGCTTGGAAATGACGTGGAGAAAGATATGATTCCTAGGGGCTCAGGCATATTTAAGTTGAAAGGAATGAAAAGAGCCTGCGATCCAGCGAAGGGTTTAGATGTGTATGTGGTCAAATGCCAGTCTTGTCACCAAGCTGATGGGGAAGGTCTATTGGCCTCCAATGGAAAATCGTATACCTTTCCTCCGCTCTGGGGCAAAAATAGCTATAACCATGGGGCGGGTTTATTTCGAATTTCAAATTTTGCGGGGTATGTTAAGTACAATATGCCTCAAGGAACTACGTATGAAAATCCGGTATTAACGGATGAGGAAGCTTGGGATGTGGCCGCTTTTGTGAATTCCATGCCTAGGCCAAGCAAAGATTTGTCTATGGATTGGCCTAAAATTGCCAAAAAACCTTTTGATCATCCATTTGGACCCTATGTGGATCCTTTCTCAGAGGAACAACATAAGTTTGGACCCTATAAGCCGATTAAAGATTGGTACTCCAAAAATTAAAAGGTCGGGTCCTGAAATCAGGGATGTCTTTCGTTTATTGATTGATATTGTTGACCATTCTAATGGGAATAATTTCAATTTTCATAAAAGGATAATAGGGCAAAATTGAAAGTTTTGAATGCACATCATCGGAATCTGCCGCGACGATGATCATGTAAATACCAGACATATCAAGTTTAATATAGGTTTCTATAATGGTTCCATTTTGCTCCAGCTCTTTCACTAGCTCCTGCTCCCTTGGGAGTAATTTCATTCTTGTTTCAGTATCCAATCCTTCTAATTGGATATTAATCATAAATTTTCCCATTATTTTAATCTTCTGATTTTAATTGTTTAATAAATATTTTTTAAGATATCACGTTGAATCGAATAATTTAAGAATGATTAGCAATCAAAACCTTGCTAAGGTGATTTCTTTCCTAATGGGGCAATTTATCTCTAAATTTTCCATAGACCCATGTCCCTAACATGGCGCTTCCTATGACAACAATTATAGCTAGGGAACCGGAACCTAATTGGGCGAATAAGGGTCCAGGGCATGCGCCGGTGATGGCCCAACCCAATCCGAATAGTAATCCCCCATAAATTTGACCTTGATTGAATTTCTTATTTGTGAAGGTGATTTCTTCTCCATGAACGGTTTTTACTTTTAGTTTTTTAATTAAAAACACCGAAATAGCTCCTACAACAACCGCCGTTCCTATCACGCCATACATGTGGAAGCTTTGTAGTTTAAACATTTCCTGAATCCTAAACCATGAAATGATCTCAGCTTTGATGAATACAATTCCAAAAATCACTCCCACCGCAGCATATTTAAAATTAAACCACCAAGGATGAACTAATTCAGACTCATTGATACACATGGTGTCTAATGAACGCACTTCAAAATCCGTCTCTTCTTGTTTCGTTTTCATATTTACAAGGCTAAAATATAAGGTAAAATTAGGTTAGTCATCAAAAATCCTCCGATCATAAAGCAGATGGTAGCCACTAAAGAAGGCCATTGCAAATCACTGAGTCCCATAATCGCATGTCCTGAAGTACATCCACCAGCATATCGAGTACCAAATCCCACTAGAAATCCTCCTCCCACCATCATGATCAATCCTCGAAGTGTGAATAATTGGTCAAAAGAAAATAATTGAACAGGTACTAAACCAGAAAAATCAGTAATGCCAAATTGAGTTAAATCCTTAGCTAAATCTGGATGAATAACCACTGGATCAGGCGAGCTTAGGTATTGGGTTGAAATGATACCGCCAACTAAAATCCCCCCAATGAAAAATAAATTCCAAGATTCTTTCTTCCAATCATAGTTGAAAAATGGGATGTTGCTCGGAAAACATGCCGCACACATATGCCTCAAATTGGCCGAAATCCAAAAATGCTTATTGCCTAAAATTAATAGGGTAGGGACAATGAGTCCAATGATTGTACCTGCCACATACCAGGGCCATGGTTGAGTTATTGCTTCGATCATTATTAGGTAAGTTGAAAATTAGGTATTAGGTAACAGGTATTAGGTAAAATGTAATAGGTATTAGGTAAAAGGTAATGAAAATAGGTAATAGGTATTAGGTAAATTTAATTTATTATAACGATTTATAACAAAGTCGTTGGGCAAACATATTCAGACAATTTGAATTTCTCTGATTCTTTAATGGCCTTAAATCCACCTTGTACGTCGATTAAATTCTCGTAGCCTCTTGCTCTTAAAGTCGATATAAATATCATCGATCGGTAACCGCTAGCACAATGCACAAAATACGTTTTGTCCTTATTGATTTTGAGCATGCTGTCATTAATGAAATCCAAGGGTGCATTTTCCACGTCAACAATATGCTCTGAAAGGTATTCGCTATTTTTTCTAACATCAATGATTTCACCTTCACCTGATTGGGCCCGATTCAAAGTCTCCTCAACCGTAATGG
>CAMARL010000153.1 GCA_945860325.1 Spirosoma fluviale
AGTTTGGCCAAAGACTTGGGTGCATTTTGGGGTGGAGATTTTGTGGGTTTCCCGGATGTCGGTCATATTCAAGCCTTTTCTAACGGGGCTGATTTAATGCGAAAATTTCCTGAATTAGCGTTTGAATATATTCGATTCAAGCAATTATATGAATTAAATTATCAAGGTGCTTTAGCCCGAGGACAGGGTGATTTGGTTGAGGATACGCGCCAATTAATCCTAGAGCTTAATAAAAATAGGGTTCAAAAAGTCTGTGCTTGTTCCCAGGCTATTCCTATACCTAATGAGTTATCTGCTGAATGGTTTGAGCAGTTTAAGGGCATGTCGACGGGATATGTATTTGCAAACCAACAAGCTGGATGGGTGTATATAAAATCCGGCGACTCCGGATATTTTTATCCTCTGGGGGCCTATTCTTTTGTGGCTAAAAATTAAGGGAATATCCGCGAAGGAAGTCCTCAATTTTCATTTTCTTTTTGCCTTCCATTTGCCATTCTAGGATTTCGATATATCCATCAGCGCAACCTACTCGGAGATATGTTTTTTGGTCGGTATCCCAAACCCCAATACCTAAGGAAGGGATGATTTCAGCATGTGGGCTTACAGAACTGATTTTACAGTTTTTTCCTTGGAATAGCGTATGTGCTCCAGGAAATGGATTCATGCCCCGAATAAGATTGCATATTTCTTCGGTACTTTTTGACCAGTGCACCAAGCCGGTTTCTCTAGTGAGTTTTGGGGCCATTTTCAAGTCTTGACTTTCTTTTTGTGCTTGGGGTTTAATCTGTTGGTCTACAATAGCTTGCGTTGTTTTTACCACTAAATTTGCGCCTTTTTTCATCAGCCTTTCGTATAGATCACCTGTGGTATCTTTGGGATGAATAAGCTCTGTCTCTTGAAACAATAGGTCACCTGTGTCTATTTCATGCTGAAGAAAAAAGGTAGTCACTCCTGTTTCTTTTTCACCGTTTATAATGGCCCAATGGATGGGAGCCGCCCCTCGATATTGTGGAAGTAGCGATGCGTGTAGGTTAAAAGTTCCCCAAGGAGGCATATTCCAAACCTGTTCGGGAAGCATTCTAAATGCCACAATGATTTGTAAATCGGCTTGTAAGCTTTTTAAGGTATCTATAAATTCAGGATCCTTCAGTTTCAAGGGTTGTAAAATGGGCAAACCTATTTTTTCAGCGTAGATTTTTACCGGGGAAGCTTGAATTTGTTGGCCTCTTCCAGCAGGTTTATCGGGAGCTGTGACAACGGCCACCACATCAAATTTTGATTGAACTAATGCTTCGAGGCTTGCTACTGCGAAATCTGGAGTTCCAAAAAATATGATGCGCATATTTTAAAAATTAAAAATGAAAGAGGCGGAATTTGTCTTCGAATAAATTGTTTTGGGATAATATCGCTTTTTAATTACCTTTGTCGGGTAAAAAATAAGATTACGTGTTGATAAATAAACATTTATTCTAGTTCGGCATCTGAGACAAAACTACAAATAAATTATGTAGAACGGTCGGAAGCCGTTCTATTTTGTTTTTTAGGAATCTAAATAAATTAATTAAGATGGCACAGTTTCAATATTATACAGCTGAGGCGGTTGAAAAGTTAAAGGCTGAATTGCATTCTTTGAAATTTCAAGGACGTCAAGATATGGCAAAGCAAATTGCCGAAGCTCGAGACAAGGGAGATTTGAGTGAGAATGCTGAATATGATGCGGCAAAAGATGCGCAAGGTTTATTGGAATTAAAAATTTCAAAACTAGAGCAGGTCGTGGCCAATGCACGTGTATTAGATGAATCTACGATTGATATTTCAAAGGTGTCTATTTACTCGATTGTTCGGATCAAAAACACGAAAAATGGGATGCTTGTTACTTATACGATTGTTTCTGAAGAGGAAGCGGATTTAAAATTGGGTAAAATTTCAGCATCTTCACCGTTTGGTAAAGGCTTGTTAGGAAAGCAAGTGGGTGATTTAGCCCAGATTACGGCTCCAGCAGGAACCTTGGAATTTGAAATTATGTCGATCTCAAGATAAAAATCTTGACTCATTGAATTTTATAATCCCAACCTAATTCGTTGGGATTTTTTGTATTTTAGCTTTTATGAATATTAGTTTTGGGCAGCCAATATTTTTATGGGGATTATTGAGCATTGGGGTGCCCATCTGGCTCCATTTTATTAGTAAGAAGAGCACATCTACTTTATTTTTCTCTGACATTCGAGTATTAAAGGGGACTCCTACCCAAGGAAAGGGCATTCGGATCCTTCATGATTTAGTCCTGTTATTGTTCCGAATTTTAGCGTTAGCCGCACTGATATTAGCCTTTTCTCAACCTAAAAATGTGGGGTTTCTGAAAGATAATTCTTCTACAACTTATTTGTTTGTGGATAACCATGTAGGACTTATGGAGGGGAATCGGACTAAGTTTAATGCATTGGCGGCTGAATTGCCCCAATCAAAAAAACCAGTCTTTTTGCTCTTAAATTCATTTCAGAATGCTGACTTTGAGTTTAAGACATGGAATGAGGTGCATGATTTGTGGCCAAGTTTTAAAATGAGCGAACGAGTTAGCCAATCTAAATCAATCATAGATCGAATCGGTGTCATACATGCGGAACAAAATGCGGGTTCCACTCCCAACCTAATTTGGGTGTCGGATTTTCCGCGTACGAGTCCATGGCCAGTGTTTCCTAAGCATTTTGAAGTCCATTTAGTTGCTGTGGAAGGTCCTTTGCAGGCCAATATAGTGGTGGATAGTATTTCAAATAACGCCTCTCAAATTCAAAGTGGGCGCCCATTTAACTTAAAAGTTAGGATTAAAAATATTGGAAATCTTGCGGCTAAGGATCAGAAATTGAGCCTATATCTAGATGATTTTCCTATATCAACGGAGAAAATCAATTTGAACGAGGGAGAAACGAAATGGCTTGATTTTGGCATTAGCCTTTCTGATAAAAGGGAAATAAAGGCAAAATTGATTTCAGATGACAAGGTGTTATTTGATAATGTGTATTCCTTTTTGTTAGAAATACCGGAGTCAAAAGATGTCTATGTTTTGGAGGGTATGTCTGGTGAAAAATATATTTCTACGGTTTTTTTGAATGATTCTCTTTTCGATTTTCACTCGGTGAACAGGCAAAGCTTGTTGGCAAATCTCTCTAAAATGAGAGGATTTTTGATTTTGAATGATTTAAATTCATTCTCAGTTGACGCATTAAAGTCGATTTCCAATTGGGTCAAAATGGGAAATACATTTGTTTTTATTCCGAGTGCCCCATTAAATAGTGGAATCATCAATCGGCTTAATTCAAATTTTTCAAGCCAAGGAAATTCATTTAAGCAGGAGATTTCAAATCGCGCATGGGCTGTTCGTTTACCCATTAAGCGTGCACCGTTTTTTAATTCAATTTTGGAACAATCATCGTTTAAGAAAAATTTAGAAATGTTTAACTCAAATTCATATGTACAATGGGATGGAGGGATGCCCATTTTTGAGTATGTGAATGGAAAGCCTTTTTTGTCGCAGTTTAAATTGGGTTTGGGGTCTATGTATGTTTTTTCAGGAGATATTGCCAACGAGGCGGATAGTTTTTTTAAGCATGGATTATTTCTTCCTGTTTTCCAAGAAATGGCTTTGAACAATGGTCTCAATCATTGGTCAACTACTGTGTTTTCGAGTAAGTTTGAAATTATGGCTCCTAAAGATTTTAAATTCAGCACTTCTGAAAAAGGTTTAGTGACCTTGGTTAAAGGAAAGCAATCCTGGATACCGGAACAAAGATGGACAGGAACTCAATGGATTTGTGCGTGGCCCGAACTTTTGGATAGGAATTTTTCGGGCTTTTGGCAGGTTAAAATTCAGGATAAAAAAACGTTGAATTTGGCTATTAATTACCCATTAAAGGAAAGTGAAATACTAAGTTATTCAAGAGAAGAAATTCAGAATCACTACCGAGGAAAACCGAATATTGAAGTTGGTGCAATGAAAGAGGTGCCATTTGGCGTAGGAGCTCCTTCAGACCTTTCCTTTTATTTTTTTATGGCTTCTCTGTGTTTCTTTTTGATCGAAATGGCCATGGTTTTTTATAGCCGTAAAATCACTCCCGAGCACCGTAAATAGCGGATCCCACTCGGACTAAAGTAGAGCCCAATTCAGCGGCTATTAGATAATCGCTAGACATTCCCATGGAGAGTTCTTCCCAGGCTACATTTCCAAGGTGCATGGCTGTTTGGTTTGATTTTAAGTCATTGAATAATTCGGCTAAAGAGGTAAATTCTTTATTTATTTGATCCGTATTTTCGGTAAAACTGGCCATGCCCATGAGTCCAACCATTTGGATATTTTTTAATTCAGCCAAGATGGGGTTTTCTAAGATTTCATGCAATTCATTGGGAAGTAAACCAAATTTTGTTTCTTCTTGAGCGATATAAATTTGGAATAGGCATTTAATAACTCGGTTGTTTTTAATGGCTTGTTGGTTTATTTCCATTAATAACTTCAATGAGTCCACCGTATGTATGAGGTGAACAAAGGGGGCGATGTATTTAACTTTGTTGGTTTGTAGGTGGCCTATTTGATGCCAACGAATATCCTTGGGTAGTTCAGCTTGTTTTTCGACTAATTCTTGAACTCTATTTTCACCAAAATCAAGTATTCCTGCTTGGTACGTTAAATTCAAATCGTCGATTGACCTCGTTTTTGTCACAGCAATTAGTTTTGCATGGGTATGTGCTAAATCATTTTGGATGCTGAGTATTTGTTTAGTGATGGACATAATGAGGATAAACGAAGAACTATGAAAAGAATAATTTAAAAGTAAAATTAATTTATTATTTTTGATTCTGTTATACGTCAGAAATTTGTTGACAAATTCAATTTAAATATGCCCTCAAG
>CAMARL010000154.1 GCA_945860325.1 Spirosoma fluviale
AATCTTTATAAAGGTTTACAGGAATTCCAGGAACATCTTGGGGGCCAATTAACCATTACGCTTCTATTAGCCTTAGGAAAAGGAATCGAGGTGCATGAAATTGATTTTGAAATGGTCAAAAAATCGGTTGATTACTTAGCTAATCTTGCATAAGCGATGGAAACTAAACACGGTCATTTTAGCTATTGCAGCAATATTCATCCGGGAGAAATTTGGCATGAGCATTTTGCTGAATTACAAAAAAATGTCCCGCTAGTCAAGGCAGAAATTGCTCCAAATGAAAAAATGGGTTTGGGTTTGCGATTTGCCAATCAAGCGAGTATCGACTTGCAAGATCCTGCTGAATTTAAAAATTTAAAAGATTGGCTACAAAAAGAAAATCTATATGTTTTTACATTAAATGGATTTCCTTACGGAGGCTTTCATAATACAATCGTCAAAGACGATGTGCATACCCCTGATTGGACTACCAAAGATCGATATGATTACACGCTAAGATTGGCTCATTTGTTGGCCAAACTTCTACCCGAAAATTTGGAAGAAGGCGGTATTTCAACCTCCCCTTTATCTTATAAATATTGGTGGAAAAATTCGGAAGAACTAACGAAAGCTACCCGCAAAGCGACACTTCATTTAATTGACCTTGTGGTTGATTTAGCTAAAATAGAGCAGGAAACTGGCAAATGGATACACATTGACATAGAACCGGAACCGGACGGAATTCTTGAAAATCACAAAGAATTTGTTGAATGGTACGAAAATACATTATTACCCTTAGGCACTGAATACTTACAAAATAAAGGGATTGACAATTCCATTCATTTAATAAAAAGGCACATTCAGCTATGTTTTGATATTTGTCATTTTGGGGTGAGTTATGATAGCCCTACCAACTGCATTCAGGAATTAAACCAAAAAGGAATTGGCGTAGGTAAGATTCAAATCAGTTCCGCTTTGCGCGTGGACTTAAGAACTAATCCTCAAGAAAAAATAGAAGCACTTAGAAAATACCATGAGCCTGTTTACTTGCACCAAGTAAAAGCTTTGTTGGCAAATGGCGAATACCTTCAATATAAAGACTTGGATGAAGCGATCCAGGATTATTCAGCAGACTATTTTGTCGAATGGAGAATCCACTTTCATGTCCCGCTTTTCCTTGCGAATTATGGCTTGTTGGGCTCTACTCAAAAAGAAATCATTGAGACTTTGGAAGTTCAAAAAGCAAAGCCATTTACGCGTCATTTAGAAATAGAAACCTATACTTGGGCCGTTTTACCTAATGAGTTTCAAGCACCTATTCATGAGTCAATTGCTCGAGAAATTAGTTGGGTGAAAGCCATTTTAAATGATTAATGATGCAAAAAACAGTTGTCATAGATGTCGTAGGACTTTCGGAAAGCATTATTTCAGAACATACCCCCTATTTAAAATCCTATATTGAGAAAAACCACTTAAGCAAAATTAAGCCGGTCTTACCAGCAGTCACAACCACCTCACAAAGCTGTTATGTCACAGGGAAATATCCAACGGATCATGGAATTGTGGGAAATGGCTGGTATGATCGCACAGATGCAGAAGTGAAATTCTGGAAGCAATCGAATCATTTAGTTGGCTCTCCAAAAATATGGGATGAAGCCAAAAAAAAGGACCCTACTTTCACCTGTGCCAAAATGTTTTGGTGGTATAATATGTATTCCAGTGCGGACTATTCTGTCACACCTCGGCCTCAATATCATGCCGATGGTGTAAAAGCCCCTGATTGCTATTCAAATCCGCCTGAATTAAGAGATGAATTACAAGCGGCGCTAGGCACATTTCCATTATTTAACTTTTGGGGTCCTAATGCCAACATAAAATCCACGCAATGGATTGCGGATGCATCTATTTGGGTAGACAAAAAATATAACCCGACGCTCAATTTAATTTACCTTCCTCACCTCGATTATTGTTTACAGAAATTTGGAGTAGATTTCAATAAAATATCGAAGGAATTGGCAGAGATTGATCGGGTGCTCCAACAAATAATCGAACATTTTGAGTCAACGAATGCTCACATCATTTTGTTGTCGGAATACGGCATAAACAATGTTTCCGAACCGATACATATTAATCGGATACTAAGGGATCATGATTGCTTAGCGATTCGTGAAGAGCAGGGTTTAGAGTTATTAGATGCAGGGGCAAGTAAAGCCTTCGCTGTCTCAGATCATCAAATTGCGCATATTTATGTAAAAAATAGCGCAGATAAGAAGGAGGTAAAAAAGATATTGGAAGCAATTCCTGGAGTGGCCAAAGTATTAGATACAAAAGAAATAGAATCCCATCATTTAAATCATGAAAGAACAGGTGATTTCGTTTTGATCGCGGATACCGACAAATGGTTTACTTATTACTATTGGCTTAATGATGCAAAAGCACCAGACTTTGCTCGATGTGTCGATATATTCAAAAAACCAGGTTATGACCCAGTAGAAATGTTTATGGACCCTAAAAATCCATTCATCAAACTGAGAGCTGGATATAAATTGGCCCGAAAACTAACAGGGTTCAGGTATTTAATGGATGTAATTCCTTTGGATGCCACATTAGTGAAAGGATCCCACGGAAGTCCATTTTGTGATAAGCAATTTTACCCTGTTTTTATTTCTAATCAAGAGACTGAATCAGAAATTGACCCCACGGACGTCTACAAATTGATCTTAAATTCCATTTTCTAAATAATATTTTATACATTCCAACTTAAACACAAAAACTATGAAAAAATTAATTACTTCTTTTGCTATTTTGGCAACATTAATGAGTTTTTCAACTCAAGTATCGGCTCAGGATTTCAATCCACAAGCGATGGTTCAGCGTCAGATCGACCGCATGGAAACTGAATTAACTTTATCTAAGGATCAAATCAAAAAAATTGAGCCTTTGGTAACAGTAAGAATGGAAAAAATGATGGAATTCCGTCAAGCAGGTATGGAAAGAGATGCCATGCAAGCTGAGATGAAAAAATTGAACGATGCTCAACTAGAGTCTTTAAAGGCAATTTTAACTCCGGAGCAACTAGAGAAATACAAGACGATGCAAGCTGCACAGCGACAAGGTGGCGGAGGTCCTAGAAACTAATCCTAAAAGCAATTCCTATGAGAAAGCACCTATTTGTTTGGATAGGGTTAGTTTGTGTACCCTTTATTTTTCATGCTAAACCCCTCCGAGTAGGTGTTGCAGGAATGACCCATGGTCACGTGGGCCAAGTATACAGTGCCATAAAAAAGCCCCAACAGGATGTAATCATTGTAGGTTTTGCGGAACCAGATAAGGAACTTGCCTTATCCATCTTAAAAAAACAAAATCTCCCAGATTCGCTTTGGTTCCCAACCTTAGAGGCTTTAATTGCCAAGACGAAGCCTGAGGCTATTGCGGCTTTCAACAGTATTTATGAGCATTTGGAAGTGGTTAAAGTGTGCGCTCCCAAAGGAATTCATGTCATTGTTGAAAAGCCTTTGGCTGTCAACATGAATCATTTGAATCAAATGAAGGCGCTGGTGAGCCAGTATAAAATTCATCTTTTAACCAATTTTGAAACGACTTGGTATTCATCTCATGCTAAAATGTGGCAAATGGTTAAAGAAGAGAAGTCTTTAGGTACGATCCGAAAAGTTGTCATTATGGATGGACATCGTGGACCCAAGGAAATTGGTTGCTCCCCCGAGTTTCTACATTGGCTAACCGACCCGATCAAAAATGGAGGAGGTGCTATCATCGATTTTGGATGTTATGGTGCAGATATTATGACCTGGCTGATGGATGGGAAAAAACCCATTGCCGTAACAGCTGTAACTCAGCAATTGAAACCAGATATATATCCTAAAGTAGACGATGAAGCAACCATCATTTTGACGTATCCAGATTGCCAAGCCATCATCCAAGCATCTTGGAATTGGCCATTTGACCGAAAAGATACCGAGGTTTACGGGACCAAAGGAATTCTAGTGGCTAATAAAAACAATAAAATGAGGTATGTGGATGGAGATCGATATGGCAAAGAAAGCATGATTGACTTAAGTCCTTTGCCACATGAAGTATCCAATGTATTTCCTTATTTGTCTGCCGTAGTCCAAGGAAGGATTAAACCCAAAATGGATTTATCGTCATTTGAAATTAATCAAGTAGTCGTAGAAATATTAGAGGCGGCCCGGGAATCTGCTAAAACAGGGAAAAAAGTAAATTTAAAATAAAAAATTTGCCAAATTAAATATCAATGCCATGATCAAAAAATTCTTAATGACAGCCAGTATCATCTGCTTGTTGTTCAATTTAAATGCCCAAAAAAGCCCCAGCATTAATGGAGTTCCTTTAGGCATGGTTTCATATACCTATCGACAAAGTCTTCAAAAGGATATGCCAACCACGCTAGATTCATTAAAAGCATTGAAGGTATATGACATGGAATTTTCTAGTTTATTTGGTAAAAAAGCGACTGAAATCAGAAAACTCTTAGATGAAAGAGGCATGTATTGCTCTTCCTTTGGCGTTAGTTATCCAGATGCATTAACGAAGTCTGACGAAGTAGCTTCCAATGCCAAAGCCTTAGGAGCAAAATTTGTGCGAGTGGCATGGATTCCACACGATGGTCCATTTACCAAGGAATTAGCTGACAAAACGATCGCAGATTTTAGCATCATTGGAAAAAACTTAAAAGAAAATTATGGATTAGAGTTTTGTTATCACAACCATGGTTTTGAATTTGCTCCTTACGAAGGGGGTACTTTTTTTGATTATATCGCTAAAAATACGGATCCGAAATTTGTGAATTTTGAAATGGATATTTTATGGACCTTTTTTCCAGGAATTGATCCAGCCAAACTTTTAGAAAAATA
>CAMARL010000155.1 GCA_945860325.1 Spirosoma fluviale
ATGATAAATCCTGTGATGACACTGATCAATAAATTTTTCATATGGCTTTATTTAAGGAGTAAGTTCTTTTATTTTTTTCATCAAATCAGCCGCTTTTACATTAGCTTCTGTTAGAGGCAATCCCTTTTTCATTTCGGGTCTTTTATGGCCTGTTTGCGTTAGCCAGGAATATTTTAAGATATTATGGCGTTCCAACACTAGGTCAAAAAATGCTTTCGGGTCTTTCACCGGTTCAAGCAGTTCCTCAATGGAATTTATTCGACCGATTTTTTTCACTCCCAAATGCCTTAAAATTTCTTTGGCCATGATCCAGTGACCTTGGTCGCCAGGATGAACGCCATCTTTAGAGATTCGAAAATTAGCATCCTTTTTTAATTCGGTATTTAGGTATTTTTGAAGCGCACTATGGGTGTCTATGAATTGCCAATTTTTTTGCTGGGTCAGCCAATGTGAATATTCATCCAGCACCTTCCCATAACCTATGTTTTCATTGGGTTTTTCTTCATACAAGGAAGGAGTTATGTGAATAATTTTGGCGCCAGAAAATACTACTTGGTCGTGCATCCAACAAATACCCTCTTTGAATTTTAGAAATCTTGCTGCATCCAAAGGGAGATAAATTCCATCATTCATTCCATACGTCGCGAATACTAAGTCGGGCTTTATTTGTTCTAATACTCGGGCCAATCGCTCATGTAAATCAGGCCTGGGAAAACGTCCGCTGGCATGCCCCTCTTCCGACAAGCCTGATACCGTTTCACTGGGTAATCCCACATTGTAAATGTCAATTTCTTGATTCGGAAATTTTGCTCGTTGGTACGCCTCAATAATCTGCACATACCTCCCCGCATAGGTGATGCTATTTCCAATAAAAAGTACCCGCTTGGGATTTCCGGGGAAAATTTGCGCTTGGACCGAAAGGCCAACTAAAAATAATACGACTAGATGTAAGCGCTTTCCCATCATTTTTTCAACGTATCTGCCACTACTGGTTCCGCCCCAAATCTCTTTTTTGCCCCCTTGATTTCACCATGAGAGCTTACAGCGATGGCTGCGAGAATTCCGGTGAAAACGAGGATAAAAACTGAATTTTTAATTCCTGTGGAAAGCTTTAAACTACGCGGATTGATTTCGGGTTCTGTGCGATCTATGAGAAAAAAGATGACTACAAAATTAACGAGATATAAATACTGTTCGACACGATAGGTGCTGATAAAAGCCCCCGTCACTAGGAAACTTAAGGTGATGTATAAGGCCCAATGTCCAAAGAAAAAGGTCTTTGCCTCTCGATAATCCAAGGTTTCAAATTTCTTAAACCTAAAGATCCAATACGCACCTGCGCCAACAATTAATACCAAGGATCCCCATATGATCCCATCATAAAAGGCATAATTATCTGTGGGCAATAATTTGACAAACGTAGATTGGATTCGCTCCCACTCAAAATTTTGTTGCCACATAATCACGGGAATTACGAGCACCAACATGATCAATTGGAATACCTGGTTTTTTGTTGGCACATCTTTTTCTTTCCCCCATTCGCTGGTCAAAGTTCCATAGGCCAAACCAAGTCCGCCAAAGAATCCTAAGGAATACTCCATGACATTCCAAAAATTAAAATGAATCTCAGTGGTTTGGCCTAATACTTGGAGAAAGTTGCCAAAGGCAAATCCAAAACCACCCCCTAAACCCGAAAATATAGCTACGCGCAGGGCTGATTTTTGTTTCCCCCGAATCATGTTCCAAGTCAACGCAACCGCCATACCCAGACAAACCGCCCAAACCTCTGAGCGTGGAGGAGTCATGTTAAAACCAAATTGTTCAACGAGAAAGAAATAAAAAATGATTCCACCGGCGGTCATTTCCAAGATCAATTTTGGCCATTTGACTGGCTTTTTAATTGTATTCGAAAGACCTAATCCGAATAGCCCACCCCCTAAAAAACCATATAAACCACCGATCACAAATAACATGGATAAGCCATAAAATACATTGGGCCAATCACTGCCTCGGCCATAGCCAACCACCAAACCATAACTCATCATGCCCCCTAAGCCCCATCCCAACGCACCTGCTAAGACCACTGAAAAAGATTTTGCTAGCCAATCTTTTCTTTTCACAACTAAAAGAGTCGCTAAAGATCCAATTCCGCCTGCCCAGGCCGCACCATGTTCGTGACCAAATTGGCCCCGAATCGCCCAGGCGGTCCCTAGCGACATCGCTACGACCAACATACTGAAGTATAATTGCTTTGATTTCATTGAGTTAACAGGTTTATATCGTAAACATATGAAATTTTTCGGGTAGCGCAATTTGTCTATTTTCAATGATTAAAAAATAAAAATGGATACTTTTGAATTTTAATTGACCTATGAACAAGAATATTTTACTACTCCTGTGTTTGATCTTTTCAATCTCGGCCACCGCCTGCGAACTGAATGATGCGCCACAAACAAAGTCAATCATATCAGATACCACGACCATACCCCTAGGAGGAAATACGTTTATTGAACCAAAAGGTATAGCCAATGATGCCATCAGTGAGAATGGAATTACGACTTGGTCTTCTGAAAAAAGTGTCTTTAACATTTATTTTAAAAATGAAAAAACAAAATCCTGTGCATTATATATTGCGCTATTGCCCGGGGCGTTTTCCAGTAAAATCAAATGTACTTTAGGGGGGCAATCTCAAGTAGTCCAACTGACTAAATATCAAAAGAATCCTGTATTTATTGGGAATTTTGTTTTGACTGCGGGCTACCAAAAACTAGTTTTAGAGGGCATTTCTAAAGAAACAAATAGTTTTGCAGCCATAAGTTCCTTAATCATCCTGACCAATGCACCTGGCGAATTTAGTTTCGTTAAAGACAATATTGATAATCGATTTTATTGGGGCCGAAGAGGGCCTTCGGTGCATTTAACTTACACTATGCCGATGGAGAAAAATGTCAAATGGTTTTACAATCAAGTGACTATTCCTGTGGGCCTAGATCCCATAGGTTCCTACTTTATGGCCAATGGATTTGCGGAGGGATATTTTGGCATTCAGGTAAACTCCGAAAATGAAAGGCGTATTTTGTTTTCTGTTTGGAGTCCATTTAAAACTGATAATCCAGCTGCTATTCCTGAAGATCAAAAAATCAAATTATTAAAAAAGGGAGAAGGAGTTTATACGGGCGAATTTGGAAATGAGGGTTCCGGCGGACAAAGCTATTTGAGATATAAATGGGAGTCGGGGAAGACGTATCAATTTTTAAATTCGGTCGAGCCGGATGGTTTCGGTTCCACGAATTATACCGCCTATTTCAAAGAATCTGGCTCGCCTGATTGGTTACTCATCGCATCATTCAAGCGCCCAAAAACAGATTCTTGGTATAAAAGACCCCATTCGTTTGTTGAGAATTTCAATCCTAATTTTGGGCATATTCTAAGACAGGCGACCTATCAGAATCAATGGGTTTGTGATTCAAGTGGTGCATGGTCTGAATTAACAGAAGCAAAATTCACGGGGGATGACATTGCCAAAAGAGGCTATAGAAAAGATTATGAAGGCGGAGAAAAATCCGGTCATTTTTATTTACAGAATGGAGGATTTTTTAATGGAATAGCTTTGCTAAATCAAAGTTTCACAAGGGCGGCAGCCAATAAAATTCCTATCATTGATTTCAATAAATTACCTTAATTTTGAACATGGAAGAAAAATCGAACGATCCGTTGCATGGAAAAACACTCGAAATGATTTTGACAGATTTAGTCGCTCTGTATGGTTGGGATGAAATGTCAAAAAAGATTCGAATTAATTGTTTTTCGTTCGAGCCTAGCATTAAATCAAGTCTTTCATTTTTGAGAAAAACGCATTGGGCAAGACAGAAAGTGGAGGTGCTCTATGTTTGGTCTATCAAGAAAATTGCTAAGATGAAATTGGATGCGGACGCACATTCACCAGCCACGCAAATACCGCCGCCGTCAAAAACATCATGATGCTGTAGACCACCGCGGGTATCGTCATCGTTCCATTGCCGATCACATTAAGGGCAATATAAATAGCCAAAGTCCCATTATGAATCCCTATTTCCATTCCGATGGCAATGGCTTGTTTTTGGGGAATTTTGAAAAATAGTGGAATGTAATAGCCGAGGAATAAACAAGAAATATTGAACGTTAAGGCCGCTAGGCCGACGGTCTTGAGATCGGCCAACAAATGATCCCGTTCGCGAAGGCCTGCTAAAATGATAATCAGCGCTAAAAAAATAGCAGAAATTATTTTAACCGGCTGCTCTAATTTCTGGGTGAATTGGGGCGCGCGATTTCGGATGATCATTCCTAGGCCAACTGGCAAAATGACGACATAACATACTTCCAACACTTTACTGAACTGCAATGGGACATAGGTATTTTGTTGTAAAAAATGTGCCATCGATACATTCACGATGATGGCAATTGAAAACACGGAAAACAGACTATTTAATGCGGTAAGGGTTACATTAAGCGCGACATCCCCTTTGGCGATGTGGCTGTAAAGATTAGCTGATGGGCCACCCGGAGCTGCGGCTAATAGCATTAGGCCAACCGCCAATACCGGTGGAATGCCCATCGCCTTGATGATTAAAAAACAAATAATGGGCAAGACAAACATTTGGCAAAAAAGCCCAATGATAACGGCTTTTGGAAAAAGATAGACACGTTTAAAGTCCGCCAATGTTAGCGATAATCCCAGGCCCGTCATGATGAGTGCAAGGGCGAGGGGCATAAGGACTACGGACAAAAAATTAGATTGCATCCATTTTTATTTTGATGTAAATAAGCAATTAATTTTAGTTTAATGGATATGGCGGGCCGACTATTTTTCGGCCAA
>CAMARL010000156.1 GCA_945860325.1 Spirosoma fluviale
TATCATCAGATTCTTTCGACAAATCCATCACTTCAGGAACTGCCGTTTGCATCCGGTAGGCCATTTCATATTGTTTTACTTTGGCTGTAATTTCTGGATCCCCAAATTCCTCGTAGGACATTTGGTTTAATTGGGCCAGTTGGTCCAACATTTCTCTACGTTCTCCCCTGGCCATTCCCGCAGGATCTTTGATGTATAAAACGGGATCTTCTCCTTTAGAAAATTGGACGCCTTGGTGGATTGAATCTAAAAATCCGTTCGACCAAAGTTTGGAATACACTCCTTGCCCATTCCCAATTCCCCTCGATAATAAAACCGTGAAATCTGGTAAATTTTTGTTTTCGTTTCCTAATCCATAACTCAACCAAGCACCCATGCTAGGTCGGTTTCCTTGTTGGGACCCCGTTTGTAAAAAAGTCAAGGCCGGATCGTGGTTGATGGCTTCTGTGTACATCGACCTAACTACGCATATGTCATCCACAATTTTGGAGGTATATGGCATGATATCACTGATCCAAGTACCGGACTTACCATATTGCTTGAAATTTGCGAAAGAGGCGGCCAATGGAAATGATGCTTGATTCGCTGTCATCCCTGTCAAACGCTGCTCACCACGTACGGATGGAGGTAAATCCATTCCATACATTTCACATAATTTAGGCTTATAATCAAAGGTCTCTAACTGAGAGGGTGCTCCATTTTGAAACAAATAAATAACGCGCTTTGCCTTGGGAGCAAAATGAGGAATGCCCGGCGTAAATCCAGACTCTTCACGATCTCCTCCATTGAGCAAACCGGGAATCATCAAGGAACCCAAGGCCACACTTCCTAAGCCTAAACTCATCGTGGAAAGGAATCGTCGCCGATTAAAATTCAAACCATGTTCTAATATTTCCTTCTCCATCGTTTAAGATTTAGTAATGGTTTCCTCTAAATTATAAATGGTATTAACGACCCGCATCATGGCAGCTAAAAGTTTTTTGTCTACGTTGGCCGCGATCGGATATTCGCCCACCGCTAAAATTTTGCTTGCTTGCCCTGGAGTAATTTTAGCTCTTTGGCTCAGAAAGTAGGTATTTAACACGCCCAACTCTTTTTCAGACGGGTTGCGACAAACAATCATTCTGAAAGCCTTTTTGATTTTATCCGAAGGGTTACTTTTTTCCGTTAATAATTTGGCAGCTAAAACTCGGGATGCCTCCAAAACCGTTGGGTCATTCAGCATCATCAGTGCCTGTAATGGCGTATTTGTTTTCAGCCTTTTCACTTCACATAAATCTCGATTGCTGGCGTCAAAAATACTCATCGTCGGCGGAGGAACGGTCCGCTTGATTAACGTATATATCCCTCGACGGTATAAACTTTCCCCATGGTCTTGCACGTAGATCGATAATAAGCCTCGGCCAGAAGTAGCACCTTCCCACAATCCCGGTGGCTGATAAGGTTTAACGCTTGGACCACCGATTTTAGGAACCAAAAGTCCACTGCTTGCAAGCACGATGTCTCTGATATTTTCAGCATCTACGTGGTAACGAGATGACCTGGATAAATAGATATTTTCAGGATCTTTGGCTAATTTTTCAGGAGTACTTACTGCTGATTGTCGATAAGTCGCAGAAGCAACCATTTGCTTCACTAGGCGCTTGACGTTCCAGCCATGTTCCATAAAATCGACGGCTAGCCAATCCAGTAATTTAGGATTGGTAGGTAATTCACCTTGCATACCAAAGTCGCCAGTCGTTTTTACGATACCTTTACCAAAAAACTCTTGCCAAATTTGATTGACAAACACTCTGGCCGTCAATGGATTTTTTCTGTCAAATAACCATTTGGATAATCCTAGTCTATTTTTCGGATAATTTTTATTGAATGGTAAAATGGAATTAGGAGTTCCTGGATTCACTTCATCACCAGGTGCATCATAGGCACCCCGTTTTAAAATGAATGTTTTCCTTGCCGTGTCCATGTCGGTCATGACGGAGACAATCAAACGATTTGTGTCTTGTTTATTAATGAACTTCAAGATATTTTTAACATCATCATTGCTGATTTCCATCAAAGGTTTTTTCGCATAAGTCTCTGGTCCACCGATGACTGATTCGATGCCAACCTCCTTGATGTTATTAAAGAAGGCAAACATTTTGTAATAATCTTTCTGCGAAAATGGATCGTATTTATGGTCGTGGCAATGGGCACACTCTAGGGTCATACCTAAAAATGCTTTCCCAAATAAATCATTTCGATCTGTTACGTAGCTTAATCGATATTCTTCTTGAATTACTCCTCCCTCTTCTGTGATCTTATGGTTTCGATTAAAGCCCGTGGCTAACAATAATTCTTTCGTTTGATTAGGTCTAGCTGGGTTGATCAAAAAGTCGCCGGCTAGTTGCCAAGTAACAAATTGGTCATAAGGCATATTTTTATTTAAGGCATAAATGACCCAATCTCTCCAAGGCCATTGCGTGCGATATCCATCATCTTGGTAGCCATGGGAATCCGCATATCTCGCTAAATCAAGCCAATAAATAGCCATTTTTTCTCCATATGCAGGATTTTTCAGCAGCTCGTCGACCATCTTCTCATACGCATTCGGACTTTTATCAGCTGAGAAACGATCCATCATGGAAAGGGTAGGAGGCAAGCCGGTTAAGTCGATGCTTAATCGCTTTAATAAACGTTCTTTATCGGCTTCCTCGTTCGGTTTTAAGCCTTTTTGTTCTTGTTTTTCTGCGATGAAATAATCGATTTCATTTCTTGCCCAAGACTCATTGTCTATTTCCGGTAATGCAGGTTTTTTAGGAGCGACAAAGGACCAATGCTTCTCATATTTTGCTCCTTGTTTAATCCACTTTTTAATCACCGAGATTTCGTAGCCATTTAATGTGAGATTGGATGTGGCCGGCGGCATTAGTTTAGTAGGATCTTTAGCAGTAATTCTAAGGTATGCCTGTGATTCGTTCGGTTCCCCTGCCACCCAAGCATGTGCTCCCGGATGTTCTTTTAATGCTTGGAATGCTAAGGCTGGATCATCTAAACGTAAACCTGCTTGGCGTTTTTTGGCATCTGGTCCATGACAGGCAAAGCATTTATCAGATAAAATGGGACGCACATCAAAATTATAGCTAATCTCATTCGGCATTTCCTCTTCGGATTCCTGCACACCCGAATTTCGATTGCATGCATTAAATGTCCAAGCAATGGAAATTAAAACAATTGAAAATAAGAGTATTTTTTTGTGTTTCATTAGGTCAAAAGATCTTGTACTGCTTTTCCTTTTCCATCCGGTGTGGTATAGAAAGGTCGTTTTTCAATTTCATATTGAGTATCCGGTTTGATACCTAGGGCATGGTAAATCGTTTGATGAATTCCGTCAATTTTGACTGGATTTATGATGGTCTTGCATGGACGCTCATCGGCTGTTTTGCCATACACATGACCTTTCTTGATACCACCACCCCACATTAAAATCGAGCATCCATCCGTAAAGTGACGATGCATTCCGTAAAACTTAATGTCATTTAGGATTTCAGGTTGTTTCACTTGTTCCTGAACTTTAAGGTCTGGTCGGCCTTCCACCATCATATCCCGACTAAATTCACTGGCTAAAATCACCAATGTACGATCCAAATGGCCCGTTTTATCTAAATCTTTGATCAATTGGGCAATAGGTCCATCAATCATCCGCTTCATTCCTTCTAATCTGGTATGGCCATTTTCGTGGGTATCCCAACCAAAAAATGGTTCGTATTCCGTCGTAACACTAATGAATCTGGCTCCTTTTTCAGTCAATCTACGCGCTAATAAACATCCCAGTCCAAAGCGACCTGTGTTATAAACATCATAAATTTCTTTTGGCTCAGTGCTCAAATTGAAGGCCTTTGACTCTGGTGAATTCAATAAAATATAGGCCTGCTCCATGGAGCGACGTAAGGATTCTTTTTGGTAATCACTTCCAAATTCTCCATGCGCGCTTTGCGAGATTAAATTATTGTATAATTGATTTCGACTTTCAAATCGCTTCATGTCCATTCCTACCGGTGGACGAACACTTTCTAAGCCTTGACTTGGATCTGGAATCAAGAATGGCCCGTGCTCGTTGCCCAAAAATCCAGCGGTGTGAAATGCTTTTAATTCCTCTGCTTCGCCGACGGTAAAGCGCTGGCCTATGTCGATAAAGGAAGGAATAACGGGATTTTTAGGTCCCAATTCTTTTGAAATCCATGCTCCAATGTGAGGTGCGGCTACAGATTGTGGGGGTTCGTAACTGGTATGCCAATGGTACTGATGACGTGAGTGAAGGATGTGGCCTAAATCTGCAGCCACATAGGACCTAATCACGGTCCCTTTATCCATCACACTTCCTACCGACTGAAGACCTTCTGAAAAGTTAACCCCATCGATGGCTGTTGGCATAGATTTGAAGGTACTTAACACACGATTGCCTTCCATTCCTTTTTCGTAAGGCGTATATCTTTTGGGGTCAAAGGTTTCTGTATGGGCCATACCGCCAGCCATCCACAACAAAATAACGGTATCTGCTGTGGCCGCTTTTTTGGCTAATGGGCTCGTTGGATCCGCCATTAAACTCGCAATAGGAGAGCCCAAACCCAAAGCCGCTATGGTAGCAGTGCTGGTATTTTGTAAAAACTCTCTTCTATTCCATTGATTTTTCATCGTAATAAAAATTAAATAATTAATTGAAATTCAGGGAGTAAAGTAACCGCCCAAACTAAATCTTGTATGCCTTCCACACTTGGCTTTTTCCCGATATATTTAACCGCTAACGTAATTTCTTTAAGACTAGGTTCTCTTCCTAAAGCCTTCAAATATAAGGCTTTAACTAGAGATTC
>CAMARL010000157.1 GCA_945860325.1 Spirosoma fluviale
TTTTCTGCAAATAGGATGCTCCCTTCACGGTATCTAAGCTGGACACAAAATGCCCATACACGGCATCTAGATTTCGTGTTATCACTGAGCTTGGGTTTCCTTGCAACAAGGGAAAGGCTGGCCATGGCATTAATTCGATGGATGGCTTGTTGCCAAAATTTCCCACCGCCAGCGGAATCGTGCCGCTCAACTGCGCATCTTTGACTAAATCGGAATTCACGCGAATGCCATAGCGGAAAAGTAAATTTTGTAAACCTAGGTCGATGGGCGTAGCCACTAATCCTTGATTTGCCACCGTATCCACCCGTATTCCATCCACTAGAAATACCGCTTTCCCCCCCTTAACTAAAAATTGGTCTATTTTATACTGATCCGCCTTACTGAATTTTCGATCCGGCTGAATCACACAAATCGCATCTAAGCCATCCAGTGTGGGCGAAGCCGACAGGTCAACCGGATACAAATCATAGCGTTTTTTCAAACTAGAAATTAAATCAATCTGCTTGATCGCTGGCACATGGCTATAGTCCAAAAAGAAACCAATCTTCTTTCGAACCTGTTGGGAAATAGACGCAATCCCTTGCATGATTTCATATTCCATGCCCTCCACACTCTGATTTAACATTTCCTGTGGAGAGGATAATTTATTTCCTTTTAAAAGTAATACGCCTATTTGCGCATCTCCTTTTTCAATCAACACCCCTGGGAAGACCAATTGCTGTACCTGTTTTCCATCCTCATTGTTGACGACATTCGTAGGTGAAATCCCTAAAGAATCTAATTGGAAGATTATTTTTTGGCGCGCCGACTCATCCGGATATTCCTCATACACATCTATCTTCTCGATCTCAATCCCTTGGCTGCTATTCATTTTAAGATCTAAGAGCAATTCATCCAAGGCCTTTTCCATCCGCTTAAATCCAGCAGGCAATTTGTTACCCCCTAAAAATACTTTAATGCGAATGGGGGCATCTTGTTGGCGCAGTAATTCAATACTCGAAGCCGAAAGGGTGAACTTCTTCTCTTCACTTAAATCAAAGCGCAATCGGATATAAGGACTCAGCCCGACGAGCAATATGCCAATCGCAATCAATAGTGGGCCAAGAAAGGGTTTAATCCGGTTTTTCATGCTTCTTGCAAACAAGAAAAGCATCCTTCACAGAATGCTTTTTCTTTTTATCTTTTATAAATCTTAATAGAACTTATAGCGTTTATCTTCAATTTTAGAAGCTTCTTTGATGGCCTCATTAATATAAAATGAAGCTCTCTGAGTTCCCATGGATTGAATTTGATTCTTATAGGTCGCGTAATCAGCTAAGGCCGGTGCTGGTGCACCTCCCGTTTTTTCAGCCACATACACTCCATTTTCTCCCACGAATACCGTAGAACGCTTTCCGTTTTGCAAACCAGCCATACGACCTAAAGCGATTGCATCTGGACCTGCTGAATTTAACATACCATTCGATAATGAAACAGCTGAAACAGTTTCAACCAAAGCACCCGCTCCATATTTCTGAGCAATTTGCTCTAATGGACCTTTGATTCCCGCTAATTTTACTGAAATTTTTTCGCCCTTCAGTTGGTTAATCACCATCATCGATAGTTCTGATTTGAAATCAGCCACTTTCACATTGTCTTTTTCTGTTTTACCTGTTAAATAAGCTACGATGTATTGATTCTCTTGCTCAAAAACCTTTTTAGATCCATCGCCTACAGCCGTTTTATCATCGAAAGACCAACGAACGATTTCGCGTGCATTAGCCAAATTATTGATCGCCGAAGCATTTTCAGTTAAACGTTCAGCGCGCATCATGATTAAACTTTTATCGCTTTTAAGTGCTACATCAAAGGCACCTAAGGTGCCATTGGCATTTGCAAACGCATCTGCTTTCGTATAAACCCGATCCATGGTTGCCTGTGAAGAAGCAATGGATTTGTTGATGGCCGCCAAACGGTATGAGGTATTTGTTTTACCATCCGTTACTTTAACGATATGAAAACCAAATTCTGTTTCAACCAATCCTGGCATTAAGCCCGTTCCTGAAAATCCGAAAACGGCTTTTTCAAATCCTTTGGCCATCGAACCATTATTTTTAAAATAGCCTAGGTCACCACCACTTTGGGCTGTGCCATCCATGCCATTCATTTGCGCCAAAGTTTCGAAGCTTGCGCCTCCTTTGATTTGTGCTAATACCGCTTCTGCACGTGTCTGGGCTTGTGCTTTTGCCGAATCAGATTTGTTGGCCGGAGCGATCAAAATATGACTGGCACGAAGCGTAAATAAAGTATCTTTCTTCACCCCACCGTATTTGTAGATCGAATACGTTAATCCATTTTTAAATGGACCATAAATTCCACCTACTTGGAAAGTGGCCAATTGGCTCTTAACAACCTCTGGAATTTCCGCATAAGAAACTAAATAAGGAGTTCTTACGTCTGAATTAAGCATCGCAAATGCTGAGTCATTAGGAGCGACCGCTAAGTCTTTCGCTAACTTCTTGATTTGAGAATAAAAATCTGCTGTATCTTGTTTCGTAGGAACCACTGGGAATGTTACGTATTGAATCGCCCGTGTATTTGTACCCTTGTATTGATCTTTATGTTTTGCCAAATATTCTTCTAATTGAGAATCAGTCACCTTGATCGTTGAGTCTGCAATGGAGAAGAAAGGAACATAAACAAAGCGTGCGTCAAATTTCGCGTTTTGTGTTTGGTATTCTTTCTGCGCTTCATTTTGAGTCACATAATTGGACATACGCATCAAGTTTTCGTATTTATTACGAATGCGATCTTGCGCTAAGGAAAGCTCAAACTTAGCCCAACCTTGTTGCTGCTCCACAGGCATAGTCTTCAAGTTTTTCAAAAACTGAATCACAAATGTCTTGTCGAATTGTCCTGTTTGAGGATTGGTAAATTGCTGACGAACAGACGGATGGATGTTGTTTCCTTGCACCATGTCGATCAATTCTTCATCTGAAACCTTGATCCCTAATGCGTCAAATTCTTTTTTGTAGGCAATATCTAAGATGAATTGATTCCAAACTTGGTCTCTGATCATCGTTGCTTCTTGCTCGCTTGGACCCTTTCCTGTCTGCGCGGTGTAGTTGGCAGTTGCCTCTTCCACTTTTTTCTGGAAGTCTTGCACTTTTATACTTTCTCCAGCGATAACACCTACTTCCTGATTACTTGACCCGAAAAGGGATGAATTACCTTGAAAAATATCACTTCCTATCAGAAATAACACTAAACTGATCGCGATAGCCGCTGCCGCAATTCCCGATTTCTCTCTAATTTTTGTAATTAATGCCATTGATAATAATTATAGTTTTTAATTCTTTTTTTGTTGCATTGTGATGAACAAAAGAAACGCAAAATAATCACATTTTTAGTGAAAAAGCAAGTCCTTTTTTCAATCATTTAAATCAATTAGGCTTTTAAAACGTAATGAACTTTCTAAGAACCGATGTAGTCCTTTTCGTGAGAACTTTTAAATTCAAAAAAAAATAATACGTTTATAAATCAAATACGAATAGGGTTGTTGGCCAATAACCAATTATATTTTAAATTTGATTTAAGCGGAATTGATTTTAAATTATTGTGAGTCTTTGTATATTTTTAGCGCTTTTAAATAAGCATTTGGGGTCAAAATAGACAAAAGACTTGTTTTATAATCTTTTGTATTCCGAGTGATGATCAATTTTATTTCTGTTTGGTTCTGGGCAGAAAAATTTTGTAGCGCATCTTCAAAATCATTGAATTCGGACTGTAAAGCCTGTAAAACTACGCCTTTGTCGATGTTGCATATTTCGATAATACCTAAAAGTTTCTTCAAGTTTGCTATCACTTTTTCATGTGTGGCCGTTTTTCTTAATAGGTAGTAGACATTACTGATTAGAACGGGAGTAACGAATCCTTGTATTTCGCCTTGTTCACATAAACTTAAGATGACGGATGCTTCATCTGAAAAAGGCTTTCTATCAAAGAAGAAATCTAAGATAACATCTGTGTCTATGAGGACCTTAATCATGATAGGTACTTTTCGGAAAGACGATCTGTCATTTCTTTTTTATAATCGAAGTTTTCTGGAAGTTTAAAGGATCCTTTTAATGATTTGACTTTTGGCGTCAATTCGTTTTTTTGTGGATTCAATTCATTGGTCAGCGCCTTTAGGTAATTTTCAATCAAATCAGAGAGGCTTCTTTCTTCTTTCTTTGCATATAGTTTTGCATTTTTTATGATAGTCCCCTCGATGGTTAATGTCAGCTTAGTGCTCATATATTTTTTTTTCAAAGATACATAAAATTTATTATACGTGTATTTTTTTATTATTTAACACGTGTTTTTTTAACATTCATATTTTGAATACATTGTTTTTTCACTTGGATTTGTCTTGAAAAATTGGATATAATCGACCTAAGCTAAAAGGTTTATATTGATATATGATTGCCCAACTTAGTAGTATAGAAAATTAGCCTTTTAAAACGGTTGCTAAACTTTCTAAAAACCGGTCGGCGATTTTTTGATCAATCCCCAAACTAGGTAATAAACGAAGCGTATTTTTTCCAGCATAGCCACAGAAAATGTGTTCCTTGAATAAAAGGGCATCTCTCACGGGGCCGATAGGCTGATCCAATTCGATCCCAATCATCAAGCCACGGCCTCTAACTTCCGTAACACTTTGGAATCCTTCTAATGATTTAGTGATATAATTTCCTATTTTTTCTGCGTTTTGAACCAGATTTTCTTCCTCGATCACATCTAAAACCACATTTCCTGCTACACAAGCTAAATGGTTTCCACCAAAAGTTGTTCCCAATAAGCC
>CAMARL010000158.1 GCA_945860325.1 Spirosoma fluviale
GTTTCGCTAGTAAGGATACTGACATAAATTGATTTGAACTTTTACTGATAATTTGTGCAAAATTACCTTTTAAAAATCTGAATATCTAATAAAACTTGAAAAAAGGACTTAGATTAATTGACTTAATTTTGCATAAACTCCCTTTTTAATGGACATCAATTCGAGGTGAGTTCCCTTTTCTACAATACTTCCTTGCTCTACGACAAGAATTTGATCCGCATGTTGGATTGTGCTCAATCGATGGGCAATGACAAGTACGGTCCTATTCTTCATCAAATTTCCAAGTGCAGCTTGAACTAATTTTTCGGATTCATTATCTAGCGCGCTCGTCGCTTCGTCTAAAATCAAAATGGGTGGATTTTTCAAAACGGCGCGCGCGATGGAAATCCGCTGGCGCTGGCCACCCGATAATTTGGATCCTCGGTCACCTATAATGGTTTGATATCCATCAACGCTCTCTGAAATAAATTCGTGGGCATTGGCAATTTTTGCGGCAGCTTCCACTTCAGTTAAGATCGCTTCTGTCCCAAAAGCAATGTTATTAAAAATGGTATCATTGAACAAAACTGATTCTTGCGTTACGATGCCCATTAAACCCCTTAAATCATCTAGGGGAATATGTCTTATATCATGCCCATCGATCTTGACTTGGCCTATTGTTGGATCATAAAACCTCGGGAGTAGGTCAGCTAAAGTGGACTTTCCTCCACCCGAAGCACCGACAAGAGCGATCGTCTGGCCTTTGGGAATTTCAAAACTAATCTCATGTAAAACTTTTCTCCCTTGGGTATATTCAAAACCAACCTGCTCGAACGAAATTTTATGGGTGAATTCTTTCAAAGAAACGATCGGCTCAATCACCTTAATTTCAGATTCTGTATCTAGAATTTCAATGATTCGATCCGCTGAGGCTATGCCCCTTTGTATTCCTGAAAATGCATCTGCAATGGCCTTAGCGGGACGCATGACTTGGGAAAATATGGCAATGAAGGCAATGAAAATAGAGGCTGTTAATTCGCCCTCCCCAGAAATAACCAAACTTCCACCGTATAACAAAATACCTGTCACGACTAAAACCCCCAATGTCTCAGATACGGGGGAGGTAAGTTCTTGTCGGAATACCATTTTTAATAAAGAATGACGGTATTTTTGGTTCCCTTCCCCAAATCGTTCATCCATCATTTTTTCAGCCCTAAATGCCTTGACTACTCGCATGGCACCAAAAATCTCATCCAACAAACTGATCAAACCACTCAAATGTTGCTGAACTTCCCCTGCCGCTCTGCGCAAACGACGGGTAATGGTTGCGATAACACCTCCAGAAAGAGGTAAAATAAGGAGGGAAAATAGGGTCAACTTCACCGACATACTTGCCAGAAAAACAAAAAATAGGATTAACGTAAAAATTTCTTTGAAGGTCGCCGTAAAGGCACGGCCGATACTATTTTCCACTTCTTGGACGTCCGTGGTCAACCGTGACATCAAATTTCCTTTTTTCTGCTCGGTAAAATAACTCAAATCCAAGCGAATCGCTCTATGGAAAACAGCTTGTCGCAGAGATGCAATCGTATCCGCTTCCACTGTTTTCAACACTCTTTGAGAAAAATACCTGAAAATATTAGCCAAAATGACGGAGGCCATAATCGCCCCACACGCATATTTCAGCGCCCCAATTCGACCAAAATTCTCCAATGCACCATAGAAATAGTGATTAAATAGAAAAGAAAAATAGGATGGGCTAAGCGAAAAATCAGGAATGGTCCGGTATATTTGGACATTGGTTTCCGAAGCCTGATTAAATAAAACATTGAGCAGCGGAATCAATAAAGTAAAGTTTAAAATCCCAAACAAGCTGCCCAATAAGGAAAATCCAAAATATGGAAACACATATTTACGGATAGAAACAGCATAGGATAATAAGCGAAAATATGTTTTCAACGTTAAATATTTTGGAAATCTGTCTCAAATTACGACATTTTTCAGCATAAAATTAAAAATTCTTAGCCCACAAATTGAGTATGCATCCACTAGTTTCCGTTGTCATGGCAACCTACCAGGGCGAAAAATACTTGAAGATACAAATCGAAAGTTTGTTGGCCCAAGACTATCCCAACCTAGAGTTTATCTGGGTAGATGATGCTTCCACGGATCAAAGTTTGTCCATTTTAAAAGCATATGCAAGCCAAGATACACGCATTCAAATCTTAGAAAACTTAAAAAACGAAGGGCATAATGCTGCTTTTGAAAAAGGCATGAAAGCGGCTAATGGAGAATATATAGCACTATCAGATCAAGATGATTATTGGTTTTCCAACAAAATATCTACCCTCGTCAATGGAATCGGGAATTATTCCCTGATTTATTCTGACTCCCAATTAATTGACCAGGTGGGAAGAGAATTACCTTTAAAAATGTCTAGTTTAAAGCGCCAAATTGCATACAATTCCCCACTGATGTACACGTTTGGCGCTTGGGCTCCCGGACATAGTATGCTATTTAAAAAAGAGGTTTTGGAGACGGCATTGCCACTTTCCAATTGGGTTACGCATGATTATTTACTTGGATTTTCGGCCACTTGCCATAACGGGATTGCGTATATTCCCATTCCCCTAGTACATTATCGACAACATGAATCCAACGCGATAGGCGCCGATTTAAAAAAAGCTAAAAAATTATATCAAACTCGTTCAGAGCGAAACATGCGTATTTGTGAGCGAATCAAAATTCTTGCAGACAGATGCCACGATTCCAAAGAAAAACAAATATTTGAGCAATTATACCTAGATTTTTCAGGAAATTCTCTAGTGAATAGAATGCGAAGATGTAAGACTGTCATGAAATACCGGGATGATATGTTGGCCTACAAAGGAAAATCAAGCCTGGGCAATTTCATGTATTGCTTTAAACTTCTATTCGGTATCTATTGATCTTTCTTCAAAAAGAGCCATACACGATAACCCGCATTTTTGATGTGTACCCAAAAAGGAATTTTGGGTTCTTGAAGTAGCCCGTCAAAAGGAACGCCTCTGCGCAAATAGTATTTGGATAACGTGGACGAAGTCATCCCCCAATGCCGGATAAATTGATAATATCCTTGGTTTTGTTTCACTCGCTTGACCGATATCGAGCCAAAATGATACACCCGACTTGCCCCCAATCCCTTAAATAGACGCACTCCCTGATTCCACAACTTCATCGAAAAATCGGGATCAGAGTACATGCCCGGGGAAAACTCGACAGAATATCCGCCAACCAAATCCCAAAGATCTTTATGAACGACATTGGGTGGCCACGTACTTCCCTGCCAGTCCTGAAATTCAAATTGACGATACGTATTAAGTAATTTCTCCTCCTGAAAATTTTCAATACTGTTGCCAAAATTCGCTTCTATCGAACAGGTACTTTGGGCCCGTGGCTCGATCATCGTGGATGAGAAAAAGAATTTTTGCGTCCCACAGGAATCAATTTCTCGCTTTAATTCGGCATCCCAACCCGCTAACACATACATATCATCGTTCAGGTACAACAAATAATCCGCATGGGCCAATGTCCTCATGGCATTCATGGCATGACAAACACCCACATTTTTATGGCTATATGAAAATGCAATATCTTCCTGAGCCTCCACCCATTCTTTTGAGCCGTCATTCGATTCGTTCAAATGAACGATTAATTCAAAGGGTACCACGGAATGCTGGCGAATACTATTAACACATAAAGTAAGGTATGGGAGATTATTCCAGCTCGGAATTAAAATGGAAAAGTAGGGCGATGCCAACTTCCTTTTTGCTGGAAAATAGTGGATTTCTTCCATCAAATAAGGTGATAGTTTTTATATTCACCGATACGCCAACCCGTCCAATCGGCTATTTTTTGCAAAACTTTTCGACGCAAGCTCATCTTAGAACGAAGGACAACTGGATCAAAATCAAAGTCCCAATTTTGTGCCTTAATGCGAGATTGGGAAACGTTGGGATGCGAACCTGTAAATCTGATTAGCCTTTCCGCATTTCCAAAATCAAATTCATAATCCGCTGGAACGTTTTTCGCAAGCCAAGCATCATCATGGTAAAAATGTGTAAAATTTCTAACTTTTTGATTCAAGCCGGTGGGAGGTTTAACCCAACCATAATGAAAGATATGCGCTGAAATTTCTTTTACTTTTAATTTTTTCCCGTCTTTACGAAAGCCTTGCGCATCTTTATAGGAATGAACGAGGGGGTTAAATCGAACAAGCCGAATCTCCTTTCTATACCACCTTCTAGAAGATGCGATGTAATCAAAGGACCCGTAAAAGTGCCTGTATTTAAACAATAAACCCTCCACCTGAGGATTTTCCTGATGCTCTTTTATGGCCTGTAAAATGCTATCCAGATCATCCTCGTGCACACATTCGTCCCCTTGAATATAAAATGCCCATTCGGTATCTGGTGAAATAGCCTGATATGCCTTATCCGTTTCTAAAGCAAAAACATGTCCCCCTTCACGTTTTGTGTCATCCCAAATCGTCTCAATAATCCTGATTTTATCTGATTTGATTCCTTGAATTAGGCCTAAGGTATTGTCCTCTGATTGACCCACGGCCACGACAAACTCGTCACAAATAGGCAGGATCGATGTGATGGCTTCCACGATCGAATAATCGTTTTTGATCGCATTCCGAATGAAGGTAAAGCCGGCAATTTTCATGGGCTAAAATTTCACTTGAATTCCATGGTATTTTTCTTGCTCCACGTAATCTTTGCGAAGTGGATGACCGACCCAGTCGGCAGGCAACAAAATACGAGTCATGTCGGGGTGACCCTCAAACACGACCCCCAC
>CAMARL010000159.1 GCA_945860325.1 Spirosoma fluviale
TTATTTTTAATTTTTGGAATTTATAGATTAAAAAAATGTAAAATTAACGCTTGGCTTCCCTAATAATTCCCTAATTTTGACTTTATTTTGAAAACAAATTGCTCTCCTAGAAATAATATCTAATGTCTGATTCCATTAAGCACGAATGCGGAATAGCCCTAATCCGATTACGTAAGCCATTTCAGTACTATTTGGATAAATACAATAACCCCATGTACGGCCTTAAAAAGTTGTATTTGATGATGGAAAAGCAAGTAAATCGGGGGCAAGATGGAGCGGGGGTTGCCAACATCAAAATCAATGTAAAACCGGGTCATCGGTATATCAGTCGGTATAGATCTGTAGAACCCGAAGCCGTTTCCGATATTTTTGGAAAAATAGATAAGAAATTCAAGAAAGCAAATAAGCTAGCTAAAGAAACCAAGCGCGATACAGGCATCGATGCCTCAAAAGATGCGGTTTGGTGGCAAGATAATGTGGCGTTTACTGGAGAAGTGCTCCTGGGTCACTTGCGATATGGTACCCATGGCCAAAATGAGATTGAAAATTGCCATCCGATGTTGCGCCAAAATAACTGGCGTTCTAGAAATTTAGTGATGGCAGGAAATTTCAATATGACCAATGTGGATGATTTGTTTGACAAATTAGTTTCCTTGGGTCAGCATCCCAAAGAAAAAGTAGATACCGTCACCGTGATGGAAAAAATTGGCCATTTTTTGGATGAAGAAAACCAAAGACAATTTTTAAAATACCGCGACAAATACGAAAATCCTGAGCTATCCGATATTCTGGCTGAAAAGATTGATTTAATGCGTGTACTAGAAAGATCTTGTAAAGATTTTGATGGAGGTTACGCGATGGTCGGCATGACGGGATCTGGATCGGCTTTTGTCGCAAGAGATCCTGCCGGAATTCGTCCAGCCTTTTATTACATTGATGATGAAGTCGTGGTGGTAGCCTCAGAAAAGCAAGCTATTAAAACCTCATTCGATTGTGAATATTCCGAAATCAAAGAAGTAACTCCAGGTCATGCCCTCGTCATAGCGATGGACGGATCCGTTAAAGAGGCGGCATTCATAGACCGATTAGAACAAAAATCATGTTCGTTTGAGCGCATTTATTTCTCAAGGGGATCCGATCCTGATATTTACCATGAGCGTAAAAAATTGGGCCGATTATTAATTCCTCAAATTTTAGAAGAGGTAAATCACGATTTAAAAAACACGGTTTTTTCTTATATCCCAAATACCGCCGAAACTGCATTTCTGGGTATGATTGACGGATTGGAAGATCATTTGGCCAAAGAAAGAAAGAAAGCCATCATGGATGGTATTTTGTTCGAGGAGGAATTAGAAGAATTGCTGACTTTTAGGCCTCGTGTCGAAAAACTTATTTCCAAAAATGTAAAGGTTCGAACTTTTATAGCGAGTGACGACCAACGAGACGATATGGTATCTCATGTGTATGATACGACCTATGAAGTGATCAACAAGGGTGTCGATTCGGTTGTTTTAATAGATGATTCGATCGTTCGGGGTACGACCTTAGAAAAAGGTATATTAAGTCTTTTGGATAAACTTTCCCCTAAGAAAATCGTGATTGTTTCCTCGGCGCCGCAAATCAGGTATCCAGATTGCTATGGCATTGATATGTCGAAAATGAAGGATTTTGTCGCCTTTAGAGCTGCCTTGGAATTGTTAAAGGAACGAGGGCTTGAAAATATTTTAGATGAAGTTAACTTGAAATGTTTGGTGGCACTAGAAAATGGCACAGCGACTTCAGAGAATTTTGTCAAGGCCATTTATGAGCCGTTTACCAACGAAGAAATTTCAAATAAGATTGCTGAAATTGTCAAGCCCAAACATCTTCAAGCCGAAGTATCTGTGATCTATCAAACAGTGCAAAATTTAAATGTCGCGTGCCCGAATCATTTAGGCGATTGGTATTTTACAGGAAATTTCCCTACTCCCGGCGGGAATCAAGTGGTCAACAAAGCCTTTGTGAATTTTATGAAGGGAGTAGAAGTTAGGGCTTATTAATTAACGCCAGCGATCGATACCGGCATTTTCAAATTTTGAATCTGTAAATTTCAAGTTCCCATTTGTCAAAAGGGTAATCGAAATGTATTCCCATTCTTTATCAAAAATGGGGAATTGACAAATCCATTGGCCTTTCGTTTTGATGGCAATGGTTGTATAAACTCGACTATTTGAAGTAGAATAAAGTGTGACCACTTTGTTCCCTTGCCAGTAGGCCAACAAACGAGTTAGAAACGTTATTTTCATCCCTATTCCTTAACTAGTTGGACTTTAATTTCACTTTGCTTCCCATCTAACGTGATTCTCTGTCCAGCTAATCCTACCTTACTTACGTAAATAAAATTGCTTGTATTGGTGTTGATGGTAAGAGTTAAAGGGGCTTTGCCAACGTAATATGCATTTAACTGAACATCGGCTCCTTCTGGAATCGATGTAATAGCAACTTTAAATTCTTTGTTGGGCAATGTGGGCATAGAAGCACAGGCACTCAAGAAAAAAAAGCAAAAAACAGAAACAATGTGTTGAAATTTCATACCATTGATTTTTAGCTTTTAAACTTAAAATCAATATTAACCGTATGCCTTCAAAAAATGAGCGAAAAATTATTAAAAGGACATGTATTTATTTAACGGTCAGTTGGTTAATAGGCGACAATGACCGCACCGCGAATGGTCTGAATACCTTTTTCTGGAAAATCTACGGCCTTGTATTGAACAACCCACGCATAGGAATCTTGAGGAACTCTAACCCCATTTGATTTTCCATCCCATTGTAAATCGGAGGATCCTGATTTGGAAAATATCGTTTCACCCCAACGGTTAAAAATTTGCAAACTTAAAATTTCTACGCGTTTGGCGACTTTAGGTAAAGGGGAAAAATAATCATTTTTGCCATCCCCATTGGGGGTAAAAATACTAGGTGCAATGATAATGGGCTCACATTTATCGGAAACGGGAAACGTATTATTCATAACACAATTATCTTTATCGGTGATTTTTACTAGATAATTCCCGCTGGTTTTGACTAAAATTTTATTCAGCGTGTCACCTGAACTAAGCGAGGGTCCAGTCCATTTAAATTTCAAGTCTTTCATGCTTGAATTCAATTGGATAGGGAATGAAATCGGGCTATCCATACAAATAGAAAAGTCTTTTTTGGGCATTACATAACTATTCTCTAAGAAATTCACTTTGGTGGATACCTTCACTGAACATTTAGTCGCAGTATCAGAAAGGGCCAATGACAAATCTCCTCCTGGATATTTAAAGGTAGCTGTAGGTGTTTTATCCCCATTGCTCCACACATAACTGAGATTTTTAGAGACGGGAGATTTAGTAAGGCTAATTTTTGCATCCGTCTTACAAATTCGATTGTATTCGGCGTCTAGACTAACTGGCTTCAAAACCACAATATCAAATTGCTGTGCATCCATCAAATAGGCCATCACACAACTATTGGTAATGGCCGCGGTAATTACATATTTGTCAGATGTGGCAAAATCATATTTTAGCTCCGCCCCCGTAAAAGAATAGATTAGTTTCTTGGTATCCAGCGGAACCAAAATCCCCGTTTTAGGCTCTGGAAATGGGCTCAATATGGTTTGATAAATTTTCCAATCGATGCGATCATTATTTAATGGATCACAAAGTTTTTGAGAAACCGTAAATTTAAAAGTAGTGCCCTCACAAGTTTGCGTGATGGAAGGAGGGTTTTGAGGAGTAATCGGAAAAGGAATCGTAGGCGGTAATCCTAATTGGCTAGTCGCCCCCGAAGGCAAAGTGATCGCTTTCCCTAAAGAATCCACACCAAATCCATTTCGGGTAAATTTAGCCATAATATTGGTATCCCCTTTGGCGGTCACTAGGTTATTTAACCCTTTAATCTTCCCAAGGATGTTACTGCCCTGAAATGCGGCAAAAATAATGGCATAGTTGACAGGATCAATTTGCAAAGCCCCCACCTTTTCAGAGCCGGAATAGATTACTTGTTTGCTCGCTAATGTTTTTACCGCATTTTTACTAGAAATATCAAATTGCAAAATCTGAGAAGGGACTGAACCTCCATCTCCTTGCATGGAAATATAAAGCACACTGTCATTGGGTGAAAATTCAACCCCATATAAAGTGGGCGGACTTATTCCTAAATCTAGCGTAAAGGACAAGGTCGATTTCCCGGTCGCTTTATCGTAGTCATAAATATCGACTTTATTGGTCGGCGGTCCTGGAATCGTAATGGCTAATTTGGTGGAGTTCGGTGATGAGATTTTGGTATTGCCCGTTGACCCCGCGGATGCAGAAATTACCGTTCCCGATTTAGTGACAATCGGCGCTGAAATCCCAGAGGGAGATACTTTAAAAATTCGGGTGGTCGTTGACGTGGCCAAAGGATCCGCATCTTGGGTGACGAGCCAATAAAAACCCGTACCCCCTTCGGTGGCTAATATTCTAGAAGTAGTTGGAACAGGACTTAAGGTGTCATTTAAAACAGAGATTCCGCCTTTGCCTTTGTTCATTTTCATGTCCACAATGCTGTAAAAAATCAAATTTTCACCTTTTGCATTTTTACTGAGGGTGAACACGTAGTATTCGGATTGGCATCCCTTGCACGTCGACTTAGGAATGATGGTGACCCCTTGGGAATTTGTGGGATCGCCATTTAATATTTTGGTAGGATCGATGGGATTATTGGACTTATCAAAAACCTTTTGGCCATCCGTATAAAAAATCAGTCCATTGGAAATGCTAGGATCCTCCATTTTAGCTACTCCATTGGGGGCACT
>CAMARL010000160.1 GCA_945860325.1 Spirosoma fluviale
ACAATATTAGCTTTTCCGATCGGAATCAAATATTCTCCGTCCGGAACTAAACCTTTATCTCCATACATAACTTCCGACTCCATAAAAATAACGGGGTCATTATCACGAATAGAAGCTTTCAATAAACCTTTTGCATCTGCTGGATTGGATGGAACAACCACTTTTAAACCCGGTGTATTGGCAAACCAATTTTCAAAATTAGATGAATGTTGGGATGACAATTGGCCCGCATTTCCAGTCGGCCCTCTAAATACAATCGGGCAAGAATATTGCCCACCTGACATCGACATTAGTTTTGAAGCCGAATTAATTACTTGATCTATGGCAACCAAAGAAAAATTGAATGTCATGAATTCTACGATAGGTCTTAATCCATTCGCAGCAGCACCTACTGAAATACCTCCAAATCCCAATTCAGCGATCGGCGTGTCAATCACACGCTCCGGACCAAACTCATCCAACATCCCTTGGGAAACTTTATAGGCCCCATTATATTCAGCCACCTCTTCTCCTATAAGGAAAACCGTTGAATCAGTTCGCATTTCTTCTTGCATGGCTTCACGCAAGGCTTCTCTAAATTGAATTTCTCTCATAATGATACATTAAGTATATAACCTAATCAGGAGCAAAATTAGGCAAGAAAATGCATACAACAAAACCAAAATTAGGTTTCTCATGCTCCCAATTTGATAAATTCTAGGTATTTTTGATAATAATTAGAATTTCAACGCAAATGACCGTTAAAATAGCACCCATTTCTGAATCATTGGCCACTTTTTTTGCCCAAAACGAATATTCGCATATCGCTATTTTGGTCGATGAATTTACAAACAAATATTGTTTGCCCATCATTCAAGATTTGTTGCCGTCGAATTTCATCAAAATCCTGATTAAATCTGGGGAGCATCATAAAAACTTAGCTACGTGTGAACGTGTTTGGGACCGTATGACGAAAGCCAATATGGATCGGCATAGTTTATTGGTCAATTTAGGTGGCGGAGTTATAGGCGATTTAGGAGGTTTTTGTGCCTCCACCTACAAAAGAGGAATCGATTTTATTCAAATCCCAACCACATTATTAGCACAAGTAGACGCAAGTGTAGGAGGGAAATTAGGCATCGACTTCCACGGACTTAAAAATCATATCGGAGTCTTCCAATTGCCTAAAGCCGTATTAATAGACCCAACATTTATTGATACCTTATCGATCCAACAAAAAAAATCTGGCTTTGCTGAAATTATCAAACATTGCTTAATTCGCGATGAAAAGGAATGGAGTGCGATACGCCAACAAAGTTTCGAGGAATTGGATTTATCAAAATTAATTGCTCATTCGGTTGCGATCAAAGAAGCGGTAGTTTTAGAAGATCCTAAGGAAGCAGGTTTACGTAAAATTTTGAATTTTGGTCATACCTTAGGCCATGCCATTGAAACCTATTTGCTCGATAAGGGAAAAAGAAAGATTTTACATGGAGAGGCTATTGCCATCGGCATGATTGTAGAGGCGTTTATTTCGCATCAACGTGATTTAATTAGCCTGCAGGAGTTAGAAGAAATAGAATCTTATTTGTTTGAAAACTACGGTCGGGTCAAATTACACCCTGAAGAAATTTCAAAAATCATTGCACTCACCGCTCAAGATAAAAAAAACAAAGGCAAGGAAATTCGTTTTTCTTTGTTGACCGGAATAGGCGATTGCGGATATGACATCCCTGTTAGCGCCTCAGAAATGAAGAAGGCCATTCAGTATTACTTGAATTAATTATTCGATTACCTGCGGTACTTTAAAATATTGCTCGTTGGTATCCGGCCCCAAAGCCAACGCCTTTTCCTTAGACAAATCTTGTTTAGCCACATCTTCTCGAAATTGATTCATGGACGGAGTCATATGAACTAAGGGTTCCACATGATCCGTATTCACTGCATTAAGCGCTTCCATCCAGTCAAGTACCTTGTTGATGGATTCTTGCATCGGTTCGATTTCATTCGGATTTAAT
Source organism: Spirosoma fluviale (assembly GCA_945860325.1). Taxonomy (GTDB): domain Bacteria; phylum Bacteroidota; class Bacteroidia; order Cytophagales; family Spirosomataceae; genus Aquirufa; species Aquirufa fluvialis_C. The sequence goes on from CAMARL010000160.1 coordinate 1,998, forward strand.
TCCAATCGAGCCAAATGGGCAATCTTTAATACATCTTCCTTATTTACTTTCATCTTCTTTCTGAGTTAACTTTTTATCATCTGGCATTTCCTTGTCCAAAAAGGAATTTAATTGGTCGCGATCCATCGAAGAAATAATTTGACCAAACGAATCAATTTTCATTTCAAAACCCTCCAAATTTGGATGTACTTTGGGTTTTTTATCGACCGGCTTGATTATTTTTTTTGCCATTTTATCTTTTACTGAAGGTCTCAATTGCTTTTTTTAGCCGAAGCAAAACTTGCTCTTTACCCCATAATTCCATTGAGATCATCAAATCGGGTCCCGCCCCATTTCCACTTAATGCCACACGTAGCATTTGCATCACCTTTCCCATTTTGATACCGGCTTCCTCTAATTTCACATGAATAAATGACTTAATGGATTCAGCTTCCCAAAGCTCTAAAGCAGGCAAACTTTCCTTTAAAACTTGTAAGCCCTTTTGCGACTCTTCGTTCCATTTATTTTGTACAACTTCCTCCTCATAGGCCGATGGCAACTCCGTAAACTCCTTCACTTTTTCACCCAATTCTTGAGGAAAAGTAATGCGATCTAAAAACAAATGCACAAATGATTCCGCTTCCTTTTTAGGCAAATCAGGTAAATATTGTGTAGCTAGGCTAGCGACATCTTGTAATTTTAAATATTGCTCGTTAAACCATTTGGCTTTATTCACGTCAAATTTAGCCCCTGCCTTATTGATTCGCTCTAATGAAAAAGCAGAAATCAATTCATCCAATGAAAATAATTCTTGTTCTGTCCCCGGGTTCCAGCCTAAAAAAGCTAGGAAATTAATCATCGCCGCTGGTAGATATCCCTCTTGTTTGAAGCCCTTTGAAATGGCACCTGTTTGTGGATCTTTCCATTCTAAAGGAAAGACTGGAAATCCGCCTAAATCCGCATCTCTTTTAGAAAGTTTTCCATTCCCTTCCGGCTTTAGTAAAAGGGGTAAATGGGCGAATTGTGGCGGCTGCCAACCAAAAGCCTGGTATAACAATATATGCAATGGAGCTGATGGAAGCCATTCCTCGCCGCGAATCACGTGCGTGATTTCCATGATATGGTCATCCACGACATTCGCTAAATGGTAGGTAGGCATGCCATCCGACTTCATTAAAACTTTGTCATCTATACTTGACGTATGCACATGTACCCAATCACGTATGCTATCTTGGAACCGTATTTCTGCCTTGGCTGGAACTTTTAAGCGAATGACATAGGGTATGCCCGAAGCAATGATATCATGAACTTCTTGCTCCGACATAGACAAAGAATTCTTTAATTTGACTCTTGTCAAAGCATTGTATTGAAATGCACTTCCTTTGCTTTCATAAATTGCTCGCATCGCATCCAACTCCTCAGGGGTGTCAAAAGCATAGTACGCTTTACCAGAATTGATTAATTCATCGGCGTACACTTTATATAATTCTTTGCGCTCGCTTTGTCGATAAGGTTCATGTGGACCACCTACACCGATTCCCTCGTCGGGCATAATGCCCAACCATTTTAAAGCATCTAAAATATAGTTTTCAGCACCTTCCACAAATCGGGTTTGATCTGTATCTTCAATACGTAATATAAAAGTACCCCCTAATTTGTGGGCCAATAAGTAATTATATAAAGCGGTTCGAACACCTCCTATATGCAAGGCACCTGTCGGACTTGGGGCAAATCGAACTCTTAAATTTTTAGACATATTTTATTATTTATAGGCAATGCAAGAAATCTCTACACGCACATTTTTAGGCAATCGAGCGACTTCTACGGTCTCACGAGCCGGTGGATTTGCCGTGAAATATTGACCATATACCCCATTGATTTGACCAAAATGATTCATATCCTGGATAAAAATTGAACATTTTACAACATGTTCAAAAGTATACCCCGCTTCTTTTAAAATATAACCTAAGTTTTTCATGACCTGATCCGTTTCCTCCTCAATGCTTGCGCCTGATTCAAAGGCAGAAAGGGCGATTTGACCGGACACATATAAGGTACCTTGCACCTCAACAGCCTGTGAATAAGGACCAATGGGAGCAGGAGCATCTGTAGATAAAATTATTTTTTTTGTCATATCTTTGAAATGAAATGCAAGTTACCAAAATCACCTCATTTATAATAAACAAAAAAGGAATCTTCTTTATGTTGATTTCCTCACTTTGCTTTGCTTCTATGTCGGCTATGGCCAAAGATTTAAGCGAAAAGTTTTCCTCGGTGCAGTTGGTGTTTTTTAGAAGTGCCGTAGGCCTGCCCTTTTTATTTACGAGTTTATGGCTTAAACCTGCCATCCAAAAAGGGGGTAAATTATATTTCATTATCCTTCGAGGCATTCTGGGTGCCTTTACTTTATACTGCTTATTTTATACGTTGGAACACCTGAGTTTATCGTTGACAAATACGTATGGCCAAGCATTTCCTTTGTTCATCGCTATTTTTAGTTTTTTCATATTTCCCTCTGAAAAATTATCTCGCCAACAAATCATGTATTTGCTTATTGGGTTTTGTGGAATCATTCTCATTTTTAGGCCAGAGACCAACGGGTCATTGTTGCATCATAGCACGGGAATTATTTATGCTATCGGAACGGCATTGGGATACATTGCGATCAAAGAGGCGCAAAAATACTACGATTCTAGGTGGGTAGTTATTTCATTCATGGGTGCAGGCCTAATAGCCTCAATTCTTTCATTGTCCTTTGGGACGTTTACGGATCTTCCGAATAGTTTCCTGACAGGGAAATGGATAGAGCCGAGTGCCAACGAATGGTTGCTCGC
>CAMARL010000161.1 GCA_945860325.1 Spirosoma fluviale
CCTATTGCCCCAGCCTTATGCGTTTCTTTGCATTTTTATGGAAAATGTGATGATTGCGCGGATGAAGAGACGTGTAAGTTGAGAAGTGTGCTGGCCAAATGGCGTGATGCTAATCTATCGGTTTTAGAAAAGACTACCTTGGAGGAACTTATTTAAGAGATAGGTTAAATCATATAAAAAAGAGCTCGACATATATTCGAGCTCTTTTTTTATTCAAATAAGTGATCTAAATTTTTCAATTTAACTTCTTCAGTTTCAAGCTCTAAAAATTCTTCCCAGAAAGGATTTTCTGGAACAGCCGCTTTACAGATGATAGGAGTTTGTTTGATGGGATGTATAAAGTATAGTCGGCGTGCATGTAAATTGATACTCGCGTCAATATTAGGCTTGTCATAGCCGTATTTGATATCTCCACGAATGGGGCATCCCAGCGAAGCTAACTGCACCCGTATTTGATGAGGTCGACCTGTAATGGGCTCTACCTCGATTAAATAATGGAGGTTAATTTTGCCAACAAGCTTATAATTTAACTCTGCCTTCTGAGCTTTATCCTCTGGATAATCTAATGCTGTAGTGACATTTTTGGCTTCATTCTTGATCAGATAATGGGTCAATTTGCCCTTAATTGGATCTGGTTTTCTTCTCGTAATAGCCCAGTATGTTTTTTGAATATCTCTTTTGCGAAACAATTCATTCATCCGTTCAAGCGCCTTTGATGTTCTTGCGAATACGACCAAGCCGCTTACAGGTCTATCTAAACGGTGAACAGGATGGAGGAAAACAGCCCCTGGTTTTTGGTACTTTTCTTTGATGTAATCTTTTAACACATCGGTGAGTGTTCGGTCTCCAGTACTATCCCCTTGAACAAGAATACCTGCTCGTTTATTAACGATTAGCAGGTGATTGTCTTCATATACAATGTGATAGTCTTTCATTATTATTTCAATTTTCCCTAGATCTAGATCAACAAAGGGGGATGCAAAGGTAGGATTATTTTGCGAATTTATTTCTCGATATTTTTTTAATTTCTAATCCTAAATGGACGAAGTTTGAAAACTCAATGATTCTTTATTGTTTTAATTGGTTACAATTTCAAACCCCATCTTTTTACCTATTACTTAATACCTCTTACTTATTACCTACTACTTATTACCTAATACCTAGATACCTACTACTTATTACCTCTTACCTAAATACCCTTTTTCATTCGATAATGTTGAATCTCCCCAAACAATAAATAGGATTCTTTTTCAATCACATATCCAATGGATTTATAAAATGGAACGGCATTTTCACGCGCTTCTAAGATTATTTCTTGAATCCCCATGGCCATAGCCTTCTCCTCTAAATGAAACATAATGGCCTTTCCTATGCCCTTCCCTTGCGCCTCAACAGCTACCGCAACACACCTAACTTGGCCTTGATTTTCTCCCGACTTATGCATTCTGGCGACCCCAATAATTTGATCATCTTCTATGACCATGGCATGAATAGCTTCCGATTCATCCGCCAATACCTCCGATCCCAGCGGCTGATTCCACGGCTCTCTCAGTATTGTGAAACGAAGTCGATAGTAAGACTCCCATTCATCTTGGCTCATTGGACTTTTAATAATCATATATTCTTTGGCTTATTCATCTATCAAAAAAAGGAGCCCTAATAAGTTTTTCTCACCAGGGCTCCTAAATAAATTTTTACAATTCAATGAGCCTAATGCAGGCTTTTTCTATTTTATTTGGCAAAATTAACTGCTCGCATTTCGCGGATAACAGTTACCTTAATTTGACCTGGATATTGCATTTCTTTTTCTATTTTTTGAGAAATATCAAACGATAGATTGGATGCTTTTTCATCACTTACATTTTCCGAATCAACTAAAATACGCAGCTCACGTCCTGCTTGAATCGCATAACATTTTTGTACCCCGTCAAATGAAGTAGCCAAGGCTTCTAAATCCCTTAAACGCTTCATATAAGACTCCATCATCTCTCTTCTAGCTCCAGGTCTTGAACCCGAAATGGCATCACATACTTGAATGATAGGAGAGATCATCGATGTCATTTCAGTTTCATCATGGTGTGCCCCGATCGCATTACAAACTTCTGGATGCTCTTTGTATTTAAGCGCTAGTTCCATCCCTAATAATGCGTGAGGTAATTCGGGCTCTTCATGCCAAACTTTTCCAATATCATGTAATAGGCCTGCACGTTTGGCTAATTTGGCATTTAAGCCTAATTCCGCTGCCATCGTGGCACATAATTTGGCTACCTCCCTTGAATGTTGCAAAAGATTTTGTCCATAGGATGAACGAAACCTCATCCGACCTATCATCTTAATTAACTCTGGATGTAGGCCATGAATACCTAGTTCGATGACTGTTTTTTCTCCAATCTCGATGATCTCATCGTCGATATTTTTTTTCGTCTTATTGACAACCTCTTCAATACGCGCTGGGTGAATTCGGCCATCTTGTACTAACCGGTGTAAAGATAAACGTGCAATCTCTCTTCTCACTGGATCAAATCCAGAAATGATAATTGCCTCAGGTGTGTCATCCACAATGAATTCTACTCCTGTAGCCGCTTCTAAAGCACGAATGTTTCTACCCTCTCGGCCAATAATCTTTCCTTTAACATCATCTGATTCAATGTTGAAAACCGAAACGCAGTTTTCAATCGCATTTTCCGCAGCCGTTCTCTGAATCGTCTCAATCACAATTTTCTTAGCCTCTTTGGTGGCAGTTAGTTTGGCTTCCTCAATGGCCTGTTTAACTAATGAACTCGCTTTGCTTTCAGCCTCTGCCTTCAACGCCTCCATAATTTGTTCACGGGCTTCCGCCGCTGATAAGTTGGCAATTTTCTCCAACTGGCTAATCTGATTTGCCAACATTTCATCTGCCTCAGCGCGTTTTTTCTCTACTTCCTCCAGTTTTTTGCGGTAGTTGTCTTCCTTAGATTGAATACTTTGCTTTTGAGCTTGTAACTCTTGATCTGCTAGTTTTTGCTGCTCTTGTTGCTGCGCTAAAACTCTTTCCTTTTCCCTTAAAATTTGCTCGTTTTCTTGTAAAATACCCTTCTTGGCTTGAGTTTCTTCCTCAAACTCACCACGCAGACGAAGGAAATTTTCCTTGGCCTCTAACATGCGATCTTTCTTTAAATTTTCTGCTGCAACTTCAGCATTTTTTAAGATGTCATCAGCCTTTCTTTTGGCCTCATCTTCGAAATTTTTATTTGCTTTTGAAAAGAATACTTTTCCAGCGAATACGCCCCCTGCTAATGATAACAATGGGATAATAATACTTAATATGCTCGACATAGAACGAATGTGTTTATTACATGAGTCCCGAAAAGCCTTGAAAAAATTTGATTATAAAGTGAACTCCTCAGCCATCGCGAGCAATTGCTCGTTTTCCGCTTGAACATCTTCTAGCAAATTAGTTTTTTCCGATTCAAATTTTAATCCACACATAGCTAAATCTAAGGCTACCAATGCCATAACGGCATTTGGGTCTGAACTATTGGCCTTTTTTTCGTAAAATTTAACTAATCGGTTAACTAATAATGCTGCATTTCGCACACAAAACTCCTCTTCTTTATTTACCCGCAAGGATACTGTTTGTATTCCTAATAATAAATTGCAGGGTATTGGTTGGCTCATGTTTTGCGTAATTGCTCAATACAATGATCTATTTCAACTATATATTTATCTAACGTTTTCTTCAGCTCAGCAGTTGGGACCGCCGTGTTGTTTGTACTAACTACAATTTTACCAAATTTATCTGATTTTTTAAAGTTTTTCTCCAATTCTTTTGCTGCTTGGCTCGATAAATTGAGTTCCCTATTTTTTTCTTCTAGTTGGTTTTTTAGTTGGCCAACTTCCCTTTCCAGTTCTTTAATGGTCCCTTGATTTTCTTGCAAACGCAATACCATTTGGCTGATTTTCAGCCTTAAGGTTAAATATTGCGTTTTTAATTCCTGTTTCATTTGGCCATTAAATTAATGTTTTAACTTAAATTTCCCTCCACCTTTCCAGGAAAATTCGAAGACCAAAACAAAAAAAAGTAAAATCAAAACGCCTATATTTTCACGGATGATGTTTGGAATATCCATGATGATTTGAATTTTATTTCCAATCTCAATACATAAAAATCCAAGAACGATATAAAATAATCCAGCTTTCCAGCGATACGGAATGGGATCAAATTTTTGCCCACCTAAATAACATAAGATCATCATGACTAAACTTGACGCTAGAAAAGACCATGCACAAGCCATATACCCGTATTTCGGGATAAAAATAATATTTCCAGCAACCGTGGTAACTAAACCTATAAGCGTGATGATGGTCCCCATGTAGGTTTTATTCGTTTTCTTAAACCAGACAGATTGTGTGTAATAAACTCCTAAAAATAAATTGGCCAAAAGTAAAATGGGTACAATCCCAATGCCTTCCCAATATATTTCTCTCCGTAAAAATAGGGTTTTAATCCAAAATAAATTGACCGAAACTCCCACCCACAAAAATGTACAAATAATAATAAACCAGTGTGTCACTAAAGCTAAATTGGACTGGTCGTTGGCCTCCGTTTTCTTCCCTAGGAAAAATGGTTCAGCGGAATACTTAAATGCTTGAATGGCTAAGCTCATAAAGACAGATAGTTTATAGCAATTGCCATAAATACCTAAGGCGTCTTGAGAACTTCTCCCGGGATAAAAAGATTCTGGTAAAAATTCCTCGAGTAGCAATCGGTCAAACATCAAATTGAACATAGCCGCTAAGCTCATGAACATAATGGG
>CAMARL010000162.1 GCA_945860325.1 Spirosoma fluviale
ATCGTGCAATCTTTCCCTTTAAATATATGTTCAGCCTTTCCGAAAACATATGGTTTATGCTTAAGAGTCGCAGGCCGAGTATTAATTCGAACATAACTTGGATTTTCGGTGGCCCATATTTGAGGCAACATTTCAACCAAATCCTCTTCGTCTGCAGGAGCAAAAACCTCCATGCCCGGAATTCCTCGCATGATGGAAATATCCTCAATCGCTTGGTGTGTAGGCCCGTTTCCATCCGATAAAACCCCAGGAATAAAACTGCTTAATTTGACAGGTAAATTGGCAATTCCCACGGAGGTCCTTATAAACTCAAAAGCTCTCATGGTTAGGAATGCAGAGAGGGCATGAACCACTGGTTTTCTACCACGTAATGCTAAACCGGCAGCAGCTCCTAACATCGTTTGCTCGGTAATTCCAGTATCTATAAATCGATTGCCTAAGAACGCTGGCAAATTGCGAACTAAAGCTCTATTTTCAGCCGTCATGACAATAAATCGATCATCCTCCAGGGCTGTTTTTTCTAATAATTTTTCGTAAGTCATCATCTAATTATTTATCGTACAACCAATGTTTCCGCCACTAAATTGGCCCCAAATCCTTCGTTTAATTCCACTAATAATTCCTGAATTTCGGGTTGTGAAAAATTACAAAACCAACGATCTGCGCGCGCCTCAATCGACGGCAATCCTTTTCCACGGACCGTGTCGCAGATAATTACTTGTGCACCCGTTTGCCCCTTGATATTAGAAAATGCTTTTTCTAAAGCCATGAAATCATGCCCATCAATTCGTTGCGTCATCATTCCAAAAGACTCAAATTTATCTATTAAAGACTCGAGTGGAATTAAGTCTTCCGTAGCCATATTGGCTTGGAAATTATTTCGGTCAATGATAAATGTTAGATTATCTAGTTTGTATGCGTTGGCGACTAAAAAAGCTTCCCAACAAGAACCCTCGTTCAGCTCGCCATCACCCATGACGCAATAAACCCGATTTTCTCCTCCTCGAATGATGATATCCATCGCCACGCCGATTGAAACGGAGGGTAAATGTCCTAACGATCCTGAATGAAATTCTACTCCCGGAATGTTCCGATTGGGATGCCAATAGATATGATCTTCTGTGGACAAATGATTTTTTAATCGATCCGCTTCGATCCAACCAAGCTCAGCAAATATTCCATATAAGGCAGGTACATCATGCCCTTTAGACAAAAACAGATAATCTCTATTTTCATCCTTTAAATTTCCTTTATGCAGATTTAAGTGATCCACATATAAATAAGTGAGTAGATCAACTGCCGAAAGTGAGGCCCCTAAAAAACAGCCGCCATCGGATGCCATAGGCACGATGTGATTTCTAACGCGTTTTGCAAACTGCTGGAGCTGTACTAATTTTTCTTCATTCATCATGATAAATTGGTTTGACTGGGCAGAATAGTTTTTAATTCTTCCAAATGATTTCGATACCAATTGACACCTGCGAGGGATTGATTGATTTGAAAAATCTCTGGTTCAAAAACAAGTAGATCCAAGATATCCTTTAATGTAAATCGGGGATTTATTGGATATAATTTTTCATACACTTTGTTTATAAATTCGTAATCTTCTGGATAATCCAAGGTAAATCGATGCGACATATCATAGGAAAAACCCGTTTCCCAAACCACATTTCCCACCGAAAAAAGATCCGGATTTTCCCAAAAATAAGGTGTGGTATGCTCTCTCTCCAATGGCCGGTCAGCTTCTTTCCAAGCTCTTTCCAATGCCTTAAACGACATAATTTCCACATCATTTCCATCAGGATAAGATGCGGGATGAAGGTTACTTACATAATCAAACGATTGCTCATTTTTGAGGTAATAGCTTAATACTCGGTCGATGACAGCTGTGTCAATCAGTGGGCAATCAGACGGTATTTTGACAATGGTGGAAGCTTGATAAAAAACAGCCGCCTGATAATGTCGATCTAATAAATCTAGCAATGAGCCTCTAAAAACTTCATATCCAAATTTTATAGATGTCGATTCAATAATATCATCCGATGGTTGGTCTGATGTGATCACCACTATTTTAGCTAATGTTTTAATTCTAGCAATGCGATTTAGTTGGTGGACCAACAAAGGAATTCCCAATACCTCTTTCATTATTTTCCCAGGAAAACGCGAGGAATTCATGCGTGCCTGAACCAAAATAAGTAATGGATTAGACATAGGTTTCCTTTTGAATGTTTGAGGGCAATTGATTTAAAAATGCTTCTTTTGAACCCGTAAATTCTAGGTACATCTCACAGATTTTAGCAATTCTTTGAGCAGATTCTCCCCCATTCTGAATGGGCATTTTTTCCAATAAATCGGCAAGGTCAAAAAATGAATGTACTTTTTTCCCTAAGGCAATTCCGGTATACACAACCGTTGAATACTGGGTAATTAATTCTTCACAGTTGGCAATCATATCATTCGTCGGCCCCTCCGTGTAGATCAACGTATCAGCTGGGCAATTTTCTTTAATTTCTTGAATCGCTCGATCCTTTTTTTCATTAGGGTGTAACTTAAAAAGCAGCTTTCTACCTGCGGCGATTTCGACACATTTTTTTAAAAATTTCGGACGATTTTCATAGCGATACGTCTCGCGCATATCTGTGGTCGCAACCATCACATAGCCCTGGTGCTCAAAGTCATTTTTGATGTATTGAATTAAATGATCGTAATTGGGAATACCCGTCACGGTAATTTTATTTTCATCTGTCCCTTTTTCAATAAAATATTTCTTATACCCTTCGGATGCGGCACAATACACATCACAAAGGTTAGAAGTCCCATTTAAAGAAGTTCCAAAACTCCAATACCTTGGAATGCCCGTTTTTTGAATAAAGGTACTTAGTAGAGTATAGGGATCTATCATTCCTTCTTGTACCCAAATTGTTTTTGTGTTTAAAAACTTTTTCTGGAAAAGCATATCGGAACAAAAAACAACTAAGTCATATGTGTTTAATTTAGCCTTATAATCATTAGGTAACTGGTTTTTATGAATATACTCCTCCGCTCTTTTCCTTAATGGATTTCCCATGATTGTGGTATCCAAAATACCCCATTCGATGGCTTTTGATATGAAAAAGTTTTCCGAGAAAAATTGGCTAAAATAACAATCGAACTGAGGCAAAAATTTTGAAATGGAATGCATTTGGATCGTTTGATTAATGGACCCAGTTAAAAATAAAATTTTCTTTTTGCCTAACATAAAATACCCAAATGATTACTATAAATTTAGCGACCATTATGATAAGATTAGAGTGATAAAATTCATTTAATGATTATATAACAAATGGGTTAAAATTTGCTAACAATAAGAAAATGATTTGTTGATTTAGATTGGCGAGAATTAAACCATATGTCTAAACTAGCCAAAAAAAATACTGGAAATATTATTCCTCCGGCATCTCTGTGAGGCTAAACTTTAACTTCTGCCCTTTTTAAAATCTCGCTCGCCAAGTTAATGTAACTTTTAGATCCAATACTTAAAGGGTCATGCAACATGACTGGAATTCCAAAACTAGGAGATTCGCTTAATCGAATATTGCGTGGAATGATGGTGTCAAAAACCAAATTTTTAAAATGTTTACAGATCTCAGTAACAACTTGGTTCGATAAGTTTAACCGAGTGTCAAACATGGTGAGCAAAATCCCTTCAATATTCAAATTTATATTCAACCTAGTTTGAATAATTTTAATGGTATTCATTAATTTCCCCAATCCCTCGAGGGCAAAATATTCACATTGAACAGGAATGATTACGGTGTCTGAAGCGGTTAAGCTGTTGATCGTCAACAGGCCTAGGGAAGGAGAGCAATCCAAAAAAATGTAATCATATTGACCACGAATACTTTGTAGGTGCTCTTTCAGAATGGTTTCCCGACTAATGGAATTAATGAGTTCTATTTCAGCGCCGACTAAATTAATATCGGCAGGAATTAAATCAAGATTTTCAAACACTTTAGAGACGATGGCACTTTTTATTTCAATTCTACCCAATAAAATATCATAAATCGTGTACTCACATGTGCTGGGATCGAGACCCAAACCAGAAGTACTGTTGGCCTGCGGATCGATGTCGATAATTAACACTTTTTGGCCTAAAGTGGCTAAGCTATAAGCCAAATTTATCGCGGTAGTGGTTTTGCCCACACCGCCTTTTTGGTTTGCGATCGATATTATTTTTGCTATCATAAGATTCGGTTATTTTCTACTAAAATCGGCTAAATCAAAAAAATAATCTTCGTTCAATAAAAACAGTTTCCACTTTCTCATGAAAATTTTGTGCTCATGGCTGATCAATTTATTTTCAAGCATGACCTCATCGGCCTCCTGCAAATTAAATTTAATCATGAGCAACTCCTTTTCTTCTAGGTATTCAAAAGAGACGTTTTCACACCTTGCGTATTTTATAAATTCAAACCCGTCTTGATAATTTCGAAATCCCACTTTTCTGATTCTAATATATTTCATTGGTATTTCATCAAGTATTTAAGACACTACTTAGTAATTAGGTTCGTAATATAATTCAAGCACACTGACTAATTTATGTTAATTCCGATGCTTTATCATTTATTAATCATAATATAATATGTAAGATATTTATCCAATATTGACATCAAAATCCTTAACTTTTTATTCACTTTAATTTCACAATTCTGTATTCAAAAGCTTTTGAAAGGACACTATGTTTACTGAAAATTTAACTTCATGGATTTATATATCGGCACCTACCGAGAAATGGCAGAAAAAGATCA
>CAMARL010000163.1 GCA_945860325.1 Spirosoma fluviale
CTAGACTTACATTGATAAATACCAATCTGCGGAAAATTTCCTAATTCAGGGATCACATCGATGCCAAAATCACGCCGATATAAATCAATGATCTTGTTGGTGTCCAAGTCCTTAATATGAACAACTTCCTCCGAATGTGTAATGGGTGATAAAATCATAGGGTATTAATCAATTCGAATTTACAGTTTTTTTTCAAAGCTTTCGCCAATCGCCGTAGGTAAGTATCTCGAGAAATTTCGATGGCCCCATACCTCAACACATTATCGTTGATAAATTGGGTGTCCAACAATTCAAATTGGTTTGCATTTAAAATTTGAATTAAATAATGAAAAGCTACTTTGGAGGAATTGGGGAATTTGGAAAACATGGATTCCCCACAAAAAACCGCTCCTATACTGACGCCATAAAGACCACCGACGAGCTGGCCATCCAAATAAGCCTCTACGGAATGCGCGAAACCCAATCGGTGTAATTCCGTATAGGCCAAAACCATTTCGTCCGAAATCCAAACTCCATCCTCCTCAGATCTGGGCATCGAACAAGCCCGCATCACGGACTCAAATTGAGTATCCACACGGATCTCAAAAAGACCTTTATTTAGGATGGGACGTAGTGATTTAGCGGGTTTATAGGTATCTAAGGGGATAATAGCCCGGGGATCTGGATTAAACCACTGAAGTCCTTTTTGGTCATCGGCCATCGGAAAATACCCCTGCGCATAAGCATAAAACAAATTCTCTGCATGAAGGGGATTGTTATTTTCCATTAAATAATTGTAGGAATATTGGGAATTAAGGTAGGATTTATCGAAATTTGGCCTCTAAATTGAGACAAACTTAATGGTTAAACACCAAAGTTTACAAAAGAGAATGAAAATAAAATACGCAAAATCTTTTTTAATATCTCCCCTCCGACGAAGGCGACGATTTATTTTTAGGGTCTGATTTGCCCTAGAAATACGTTAATTATTGTTTCATTTTTTTCTTCGTCTATTCATGAATTCTTATACCGTTCAAGTTGCCAGTCAAGAACACTTTGTATTGGCCGAGTCAATCTGCCACGAAATGGCCGAGTCTGCAAAACAAAGGGGTACCGGCATAGCCAAGCGTAGCCCCGAATACCTGCGCGAAAAAATGTCGGAAGGCAAAGCGATTATTGCCACAGATGATGTGGATGGCAGTTTTGTTGGATTTTGTTACATTGAAACTTGGCAACATGGTAATTTTGTGGCCAACTCAGGTTTGATTGTAAACCCAGCTTACCGACAATTCGGAGTGGCCAAAGCTGTGAAGGCTAAAGCTTTTGAATTGTCTAGAGAGCGTTATCCAGAAGCCAAAATTATCGGGATTACGACCTCGTTGGCCGTGATGAAAATCAATTCCGATTTGGGTTATGAACCTACCACTTTTTCAGAGCTTCCCGTGGATGATAACTTCTGGAAAGGATGTCAGTCCTGCGTAAATTATGATATTTTAACTCGGACCGAACGTAAAATTTGCTTGTGCACAGGGATGATTTTTGACCCCAATGAGATTAAAAAAACGGATGAGGAAAAAGATGAGAAGTGGATATTTTTGAAAAATATGGCCGACTTTAGCCAATTGAAAAAGTTTAAAGAGAAATTATTAATGCCTTTCAAACCGAAAGGAAAATCAAAATAATATGAGCAAGCCGAAAGTAATTTTAGCGTTTAGTGGGGGATTAGATACCTCTTTTTGTGTCAAATATTTAAAAGAAGATCGCGGAATGGAAGTTCATTCTGCCTTAGTGGACACAGGAGGATTTTCAAAAGAAGAGCTCAAGGCTATTGAAGAAAAAGCGTATTCATTAGGCGTTACCTCACACGTTACGCTGGATGTGGTGGAAGAATATTACCAAGATTGCATTAAGTATTTGGTTTTTGGAAACGTGTTAAAAAATAATACCTATCCGTTATCGGTCAGTGCTGAGCGTGTTTTTCAGGCGACTGCTGTGGCCAAATATGCCGATAAACTAGGTGCCAAAGCCATCGCTCACGGCAGTACTGGAGCGGGCAATGACCAAGTAAGGTTTGATGTGGTTTTCAGGATTTTAGTTCCTGAATGTGAAGTGATTACGCCCATTCGGGATTTGCAATTATCTAGAGAAGATGAAATCGAATATTTAAAATCAAAGGGTGTGGTCCAAGAATGGCATAAAGCGGCCTATTCGATCAATAAAGGTTTGTGGGGAACGTCAGTGGGAGGAAAAGAAACTTTGACCTCTGATGGCTATTTACCGGAAGAAGCGTGGCCAACCCAATTGACCAAAACGACTCCAGAAAAGATTTCACTCCAGTTCCAACATGGGGAGCTAGTTGGCCTAAATGATGAAACTTACGCAAGTTCAGTGGACGCGATCCGAGATCTGACTGCGCGTGCGGGAGCTTTTGCGATCGGCCGTGACATCCATGTGGGAGATACGATTATTGGGATTAAAGGAAGGGTTGGTTTTGAAGCCCCTGCCCCATTGATCATCATTAAGGCACACCATACCTTAGAAAAACATGTGTTGACAAAACACCAGTTATATTGGAAACAAAGTTTGGGCGACACCTATGGCAATTTATTGCATGAAGGCCAATTTTTAGAGCCTGTGATGCGCAACTTTGAGACCTTTTTGGCCGATACCCAAAGTAGGGTTACGGGAACGGTTTATGTACAATTAAGTCCGTATCAATTTCAAGTAACGGGTATAAAATCAGAAAATGATTTAATGTCATCGGCGTTTGGGTCTTATGGAGAAATGAATAAAGCCTGGTCGGGAGATGACGTTAGAGGATTTTCAAAAATAGTTTCAAATCAAACCATGATTCACCGGAAAGTGAATCCTCAATAAGATGGCAAAAATAGGAATTGTAGGAGCGGCGGGATACACGGGGGGAGAACTATTGCGGATTTTGATCAATCATCCTGATGTGATCATTACCTGCGCGATGTCCAATTCTCAAGCTGGCAAATTAGTTTCAGATGTCCACACGGATCTTTTGGGTTCATGTTCTTTGGTTTTCACCAAAGAGCTTACTCCCGTAGATGTGTTATTCATTTGCTCAGGACATGGAGAGTCTAAGAAATTCTTGGCCAGCCATAGCATTCCTTGGCATACCAAAATCATCGATTTAAGTACTGATTTCAGAGATGAGTCGGAGGGATTTGTGTATGGATTGCCTGAATTCCAAAAAGAAAAAATCAAGGAAGCGACTAAGATCGCCAATCCAGGTTGTTTTGCTACGAGTATTGAATTGGCGCTATTGCCCCTTGCGGCAAAAGGTTTATTGAATCAAGACATCCATGTTTCTGCCATTACGGGCTCAACGGGTGCCGGTCAATCCTTATCGGAAACGAGTCATTTTTCTTGGAGAAATAATAATGTGAGTGTGTATAAAACCTTTACGCACCAACATCTATCCGAGATACGCCAAACGATTTCAGCGGTACATCCAGCCCCAAAAATTCATTTTATTCCGTATAGAGGTAATTTTTCGAGGGGGATAATGGCCAACGTATATACGGATTTTGCCGGGAGTCAGGAAGAGGCTGAGAAAATATTTGATGCATTTTACCAACATTCTCCCTTCGTTTTTAGGAGCTCACAACAGGTGGATGTGAAACAAGTGGTGAATACGAATAAATGTTTTTTACATCTGGAGGTTCACGAGGGCCAATTATTAATCACGTCGGTGATTGACAATTTATTAAAAGGTGCTTCGGGTCAAGCCGTTCAAAACATGAATTTAATGTTGGGCTGGGATGAGGACGCGGGGTTGAGGTTGAAGAGTGGTAGGTTTTAGGTAATAGGTATTAGGTAAGAGGTAATAGGTAAGAAGTAATAGGTAAAAGGTAATATAAACAATGAAATTATTTGACGTATATCCGTTGTATCCGATTGAGTTGGTGAAAGCCAAAGGAAGTGCGGTTTGGGATAAAAATGGACAGGAATATATCGATCTTTATGGAGGCCACGCGGTGATTTCCATCGGGCATTCGCATCCTACCTACGTGGCTAGGATGTCAGAGCAATTAAATAATATTGGTTTTTATTCCAATTCAATCATCATTTCGGGCCAAGAAGCATTAGCTGAAAAGCTAGGCCGACTATCCGGATACTCAAATTACACCTTATTCCTAACTAATTCCGGTGCTGAATCGAACGAGAACGCATTAAAGCTGGCCTCTTTTTACACAGGCAGAAAAAAAGTCGTTTCCTTCACCAAAGCATTTCATGGCAGAACGGCTGGATCGGTCGCGGTGACAGATAATCCAAGTATTGTTGCGCCGATTAATAGCACGGATCATGTGACATTTCTTCCTTTCAACCAAATCAATGGGTTGGAAAAAATTACGGAAGAACATGCTGCCGTTATTGTGGAAGGAATTCAAGGCGTCGGTGGGATTCAAGTTGCTACCGATGAATTTTTGCAAGCACTTAGAAAAAGATGTGATGAGACGGGGGCCCAATTAATTTTGGATTCCGTTCAATGTGGCTATGGCCGTTCAGGAAAATTCTTTTCACACCAATTTGCAGGTATCCATCCCGATATGATGACTACCGCCAAAGGCATGGGCAATGGATTTCCCATGGGTGGCGTTTTAATAGCCCCACATATTCAGGCGAGCTATGGCTTATTGGGAACAACTTTTGGTGGAAACCATTTAGCTTGTGTAGCAGGAAATGTGGTTTTAGATGTGATCGAGGAAGAAAATCTGGTTCAAAACGCAGAAAAAATAGGAAATTATATCACTAAATCATTAGAAGGATTCCAAAGTGT